>JAUWZR010000173.1 GCA_030615235.1 Promethearchaeota archaeon | reverse complement strand
ACATAATAACCAAATGTTCTTTCAAAGATGCTATAAGTAGCATAGAAAAGGGGATGAGTTTCATCGAAGGCTATTACCCCTTGTCTTTAGTTTCATCTGTTCTCGAGAAAAAAGTTAGTCCCTTCGAAGCATATGAGAAAGTTTTAAATAATACCAATCGGTCGTTTATACCGAATTACAGGAAATTCGCGAAAGCTTTTAGAAAATTCTTATTTCGTTTTATTAATAAAGAAAAAGGATACATTTACGATATTTTAAAAAAAACCCCGAAAGAAAATGCAAATCAATTTGTAATCTTATTTAATTTAACAACTGAACTTTCTGGATTAGATTTACCTTATCCTGAGATATTTCACGAGTTACTCAACGAAGAGAGTGACTTACATGAATTTAGAAAAAAACTAATGAAAAAAATACATTCGATTATAAAAGATATCCTTAAGCTAAGGGAAATCGGAGCAACCGTTGTATTCAATCTTAAAAAAATGCGACATACACCCTTTGTTAAGTACTCGAATGAAATTCTAAAGATAAGAAAGGAAGAATTCGAACAATCAAAAGTTTATCGTGATACTCAGGATGATAAAGCATCGTATCAGATTTCTGAGTTAATAAAAACCTATTATGGAAACCAATTATTGGAAATATTAAAAATAGAAAAGAAAACTACCATAAACCAAGAAATTTTTAATAAAATTTTCAATTACGCTAATAAATTAAATCTGAAGTTGAATGTGGGTAATAAATTGTCCTAACTGTAATTTCCCATAGGATTAATAGATGATTATATTTAGCATTAGATTATTATATAAATATTAAATTTATATACTCAAAGACGAAATTACTGGGTGTAAGTATGAAATTATCTGAATTTGGAATAAAATTTCTATGTTTAGCACTTCGTATAGACAAACATATCAAGGGATATATAGATTTTTATATTGGTCCTAAAAAATTACGTAAAATCGTTGACAATGAGGTTTTAACTTCACCAAACAAATTATTAACAGATTGCAAAGCTCTACAAAAAAATTTGTTTAAACAAGGTTACGATAAAAAACGCGAGAGATATTTAGAGAAACACTTAAGGGCTATGGAGGCTTCCATCGAAATCCTAAACGGTATCGAGATTTCCATTAAGGAACAATTTTTTAGATTATATGATGTAATCTTACAACCAGTTAAAGAATCTGAATTAGATAACTTGAAGGAAGAGTTTAACGCAGCGTATGGTGGTCTTGGGAGTTTAGGAAAACGAATGAACGATTTAAGAGTAAAACGTACTGTTCCTGAGGGTAAGGTATATGAATTATTTAAAAAAGCTCTCAACATCACGAGAGAACGAACAAAAGAGTTATTTGTCAATTTTTTACCTCAAAAAGAACGAATTGTTTTAGAATTAGTCAAAAATAATGATGATGTAAAATGGGCTTATTATAATTGGTATATGGGTGATTTCCGCTCCCGAATAGAGATTAATCCGAATTATAACATTTATTGGACCGGATTTTTGACTGCTGCCGCTCATGAAGGATACCCCGGACATCATACCGAATTTATTGTCAAAGAACAGAGGTTATATCGCGAATTAAATCAATTTGAACACTCAATACTACTGCTACATAGCCCTAAATTAATACTCTCAGAAGGGATCGCAGATTTAGCAGTAAATGTGCTCTTTTCAAATCGGGAAGCAGTAGAAATTGGTTTACGAGAATTGTGTTCCGATTCATCAAACGAAGATTCTCTTGAAATAATGATGGCACAAAACAAAGTAAAAGGAAAAATAACGCTTTTTTGGTATAATTTTGCATATCATGCGCTTATTGATAAATATAGCGACGACCAATTAATGCGATATGGAACAAATTTTGAAATTGTTAGTAAAGAAAACATAAAAAATCAACTTAAAAAACGCTCTAATCCAGTTTATTCAAAAAATGCTTTTATGTATAACCTTGGAAGCAATCTCATAAAATACAAATACGGAGACCCTCCTTCAGTTAAAGCTTTTCAAAATTTGATTATTAATCCACTTTTACCTTCGGATTTAATATAAGTCTCAATTGTTATACATCGAAGAATACTTCTTATAGTATTTTTCATTTTTCACTGGAGCGTATAACACTTAACTTGATGCAAAGTATTTAGTATTGTTTTGACCTACATTGATAAACATTTATATTTAAAAATCCCCAAAAGCACGAGTTGGTTATCTTATGCTAATCACTTTTCAATTTTTTAGGAGTTTAAATAAATTTTGTCAAATTAAGAAATAAGCTTGAAAAAATTAAACATAAATCATCCATTTTAGCTTCAAATTAAGAAGAAGTTAAATACATTTCAATTAACAAATTGAGTGAGAAAAAATGCCTGGTGAAGAAGGTACAGGACCATAATTAGATATTTATTATAAGAATATCACCTATTTTCCTTTCTTTTTTAAAATGAGTAGTTAAAAAATATATTCTAATATTAAATAGTTAAATTTGGTTAATAGTTTGCCCTAACTGTAACTTCCCATATATACCATCGTAACCGGGGATAAACCAATAATTTCCTGATTTTATTTTATTAATCGCTTCAGATAATTCATAAGAAATTGGATAGAAATCAGTGTTATTTTCCCAAATGTTAAATTCACCATTAGTAGCTTCAACAATATTTCGATATAAAGATATATTTTTATTGGAATATTCAGATCCTCCATAAACAATCGATATTAAATGTAGTAGTGGAATAATGTATTGAAAATTTTCATTTATTGGCATCTCTGAGTCTTTTAATTCATAAACTCTAGATAAAACTCCTTTCGTCAGAGTGTTCCCACATATAGGACAATAAATAATACTTCGTTTAGGACTGCAAAAATACGAATGGTTCGAACAATGACGGCTAGAACGGTGACCATCGTAATAATACTTACCTTGTGATGGATTAAATTCGTAGGTTTTTAGGATTCTGTTTTCTCTAATTGATTTAACGATATCTCGATAAGTTACCCTGTTTAAATCTAAAACAGTCGCTTCTCTTCCTAACCTATTAAAATTTAGTGAGTGACTATCAGAGTTTGATATTATAGAAAGGTTATTTAATTCCAAAATACCTCTTATCATGGTAGGATCAGCGCTTAGCCCCGTCTCTACAGCGTGTACGAATTTAAATCCTTCACCTAACGCTTCCTTTAACGACTCAAATTGTAAACCATTTCCCAGAATACCATAAAATGGAGTAAATATATGAGCTGGGATGACTTCAATCATTATATCAAAAGAATTCATGCTAACGATGAATTTTTCTGGTGAAATCTTTAGTACTGGTCTTCCATCTTTATTCATGTTGCCGAAACTAGTTAAAAATTCTGAAACATCTTTTAACTTATCAGAGTTTGGAAATATTACGATAAAATGCGCTTTTTTAAGGTTAGAATTTTGTTTCCATAACAATTCGACTTCTGATTGGAGAACAAACTTAACCTGAGGTATACTTGGAAAACTGAATAAACCGACTGAATCTTCGTCTAAATGTAGTTTTATCTCCTTTAACCATAGGGGGTGGAAGCAATCTCCCGTTCCAACAATATCAATTCCTTTTAATCTACAATTTTGTGCTAATTTCCGTACATTTATTAGATTGCTAGTTCCTCCAGAATATCGACTGTGAATATGAAGGTCGCAAATTTTGTCCATAAAACTCAGAATATAATGTAAAGATCTTAGAGATGAATATTATTTAAAATATTTAATTTACACGTTTAGTTTTTTGAAAGGCAATAAATAACAGATTCTTGGTACTAAAAACTGGTAATCGAATTTAAAATAACTAAAAACTCTTCTACCAGACATCTTAATCGATAAAATAATCTCTAATTTTACAAAGAGAGTCAATGAAATGCAATATTTTTAAATTAAACATATTTTTTTATAATAGTATAATTTAATAATAATCGCAGAACCATGGTAAACGAATTAATGAAACACCCCTCAAAAGACATTATAGAAAGTAAAGGGACGATATTAAGAGGAAAAACTATATGTATGTGTTTAACTGGCTCAGTAGCATGTATTAATTCGCCTATAATTGCTAGAGAGTTAATGCGTTTAGGCGCTGAAGTAATTGTTACAATGTCAAAAGCTGCTACTGAATTAATAAATCCTTCATTAATGCATTGGGCAACGGGAAATCCCGTCATAACTAAGTTAACTGGAGCAGTTGAACATATATTTTTAGCAGGTGAAAGACCAAATCATTTCGGAAAAGCAGATATCATATTAGTTTCTCCGGCCACAGCAAACACGATTTCTAAAATCGCAAATGGAATTGACGATACACCAGTTACCACAATAGTTTCAACCGCATTTGGATCATCTATACCAATTGTAATAGTTCCAGCTATGCATGCGAGTATGTTTCATCCTATTATTGAGAGAAATATCGCTAGATTGAAGGAATGTGGTATAAATGTATTAGGTCCACGATTATCTGAAGGAAAGGCTAAAATTGCAAAGGTTGATGATATAATTGATAGGGTAATAGACCTTTTGATTACTAAAAGAGATCTTGAAGGTAAAAAAGTTTTAATCACAGCTGGTCCTAGTCGCGAAGCTATTGATTCAATCCGATACTTATCCAATAAATCATCGGGAAGGATGGGTATCGAACTTGCTAAGGAGGCTTCTGCTAGAGGTGCTGATGTATTGCTAGTTGCAGGTGAATGCATGGTAAAAATACCTGATTACATTAATACCATTCATGTGGAATCTGCTGATGATTTCACTAAAACAATAAAAGACGAACTTTCGTACTCAAATTACGATATGTTTATATCTGCTGCAGCGGTATCGGATTATAAGCCAGTAGATTTCACAGAAGGAAAAATTTCCTCAGATAGTGTAGAAAAGCTGAACGTTACTATGCATCTAACGCCTAAAATATTGAATGTAGCACGACGAAAAGACTACAAACTTTTCATAATTGCTTTTAAAGCAGAAATAAATGTTTCAAGAACAGAATTAATTGATCGTGCTTATAGTCGACTTTTAAAATCCGAAGCAGATCTTATAGTTGCTAACGATGTAGGTCGCGAAGACATAGGTTTCAATAACAAAGATAATGAAGTATACATAATTAATAAAGAAAAACACATAACTCATATCGAAAAGCATACAAAAAGATATGTAGCATCAAAAATCATTGATGTGGCTTTAGATAATTACCAATCAATAGAAAATTAAAACTTCTACTACTCATTAAAAAATTATTGTCGATTAAAGAAAAGATTTAAATAGTAATTCAATTTTTGTTCAAAATGATTGACCAAATACATTTTGTAAAATTGATTGATTTTTTTAAGTATTAGATTATTCGTGTAATATTAATTGTAATACTTATAGAATCATTTATGTAATTATTTGATAATCGAGTTTATATTATATAATACGGATAGGTGTAATTGAAATTTCCTCTGATGAAGAAGGCAGAATAAAGCAAGGAACAATAGCACAATTTATGAGAAAGCGGACTCAATTAGTGGGTTTTGAGTTTGGTTATTGGAAACATCAGCAATACGCCTCTGAATTTCTAGATAATGCATTAGATGCTATTGAAGAATTTCAGTGGAAGGAGTTACAAGAGGGTGATTCAAGAACTCAATTTTCTCTTGATCAAGAACTAACTTTAGAAAATTTATC
>JAUWZR010000271.1 GCA_030615235.1 Promethearchaeota archaeon | reverse complement strand
CCTATTAGATTTGCATACTCATTGGTCTTAAAATCTGAAAGACGAACTACACATTCAGCTAACTCCCCATTTGGTAATTTCTTCCAGACTCCGGCTGCAATAGTGGCAATTCCTTCCGCTAGCTTTTCTACATAAAATTCTTCCTTGTCTTCGTAGCCCGCTGTAATTTCCCTAATCACATCAAGGGTTTCCTTTAATTTTAGAATTTCCTTATTAAATGGGTCCTTGTGGTATAGATCGCTTTTCTTGATGTTCTCAATTTTCTTTCTATGTTCTAAAAGAACGCTATACCTCATAACGAGTGAATCAAACTCGATCAGTGCGTTCGGATGAATACGAATCTCGTCGTTAATTATAAATTCTAACCGAGCTAAACCCGTACCATCGGGATACTTTCCTGACGAAAGAGCGCCCTTAGGAATTCCTAAATTAACTAAAACTTGAGTTTTGGTAATGGGAAGTTTTGCAAATTCTATAGAATCAAAATCATATTCTGCGTCTTTAAGCCAGATGCGTGGTTCTCCCTCACTGCAATCAATAGTGACGCTTTCAAGCCCATCTCTTTGCTTTTCTTTTATAATTTCTATAATATTGTCTGCTCCGACTATAGAAGCAATGTTTAATTCACGAGACACAATAGCAGCATGGCAGGTTGGACCCCCTCGCTCAGTAATTACTCCACCTAAATTTTGCATGTAAGAGGTCCAATCGGGATTTGTTTCTTCCGTAACCAGTATATCCCCATCTTCTAATAAATGAGCATCACTGATATCTTCAATTACCTTAATTTTTCCATAACCGATTCTACGTCCTATAGCTGTTCCTTTATTCTCTACTAAGAAGCCTTTTTTAGTTAGTGTTAAAGGATCTTCTAAGAGATAAAAGATTTCTTCAGTGTCACCTTTCTGTGAATGAACCGTTTCAGGTCGGGCTTGAACTATGTAAATTTTACTGTCGTATCCTAAAGCCCATTCGATATCCATAGGTCGATCGTAGTGTTCTCGTATTTTGATAGCATACTCTGTTAAAACTCTAATCTCATCTTCGCTTAAGCAAAACTGTTTCTGCCTTTCTTGTTCGACAGGAAGAGTTATTGTACCCCCCTTTTCAGTGTCAAAAATCATCATCTGTTCTTTTTTTACCAAAATTCTACTTATAAGCTGTAGCTTTGGACCGTGTTTGAAAACGATGAATTCGTCACCTGCTTCGACACCTTGTACGATGAGTTCTCCTAGGCCCCACGTCCCCCTAATCACAACTACATTTGGATTTCCCGAATCTGGATCTTCAGTAAACATAACACCAGAGGCCTTTACGCCTTTCAACCCTCCTGCGATCTCTTGCACGCCTACGCTTAATTTAACGGTAAAGTGATCGAAACCAGCTCTTTCTCTGTACATTGTTGCCCTAGTTGTGAAAATTGAGGCCATGTCTTTAAGGATGTATTCTAAAATTTGTTTTTCTCCAGAAATATTTAAGTGCGTATCTTGTTGACCTGCGAAAGAAGCGTCAGGCAAATCTTCTGCAGTGGCGGAGCTTCTAATTGCAAAAGTGCTTTCACTACCGATTCGACCTACTAAGATGTGGTATGCTTCTATTATTTCGTCAGCCAAACTATCGGGTATTTTGGCTTGTTCGATGACGTAACGGATGTCAGCGCAAAATTTATCAACTTTTTGAATTGATTTTATATCATCTTTTTTAAGTTCCTCGGCAATCTTGTTAATATCTCGTTTAATGTAATTTTTTAACGTAATCTCTTCGTTTTTAATCCTAAAATAATTAGTCTCTAAAATGTAATCATAAGCATCAGCTGTAACAGCAAATCCTAATGGTACTGGAATTCCAAAAGAAAGAAGTTCTCCTAAAGAAGCGTTTTTTCCTCCAACAATACCAACATTATTAGCTCGAACATCGTCGAAAAATTTGATGTAGCGAAAGCTTGTTTTTTCTTCCTCCATCGCAAAATCACTAATTTTTTTTTTTTATTACTTTTTTTTTAAGTTTTTTATGCTTAATAAAATTGTTAATTTATTGGATGTATATCATCCTCTCTTTCTATCATTAAAAAGATTCCATAACATTCAAGTATTAATTTTAAAAGTAAAACATAAAAAAAAATAAAATCAGTATTCCATATAATATGTGTTTTACTTCAAATTTAACTCATTATTGAAGACTTCATAATCAGAATTGGTAAATAAACAGAAAATAACTTCTTTTATTTGAGTTTTTCCAGCCAAGTATTCTTTTGCGGTAAGGATCATTATCTTTGCACATCTATCGATGGGATATCCAAAAATTCCAGTTGATATAGCTGGAAACGCAATAGTCTTCAGTCCTTGTTCGTCCATAAGTTTAAGGCTATTTAAAACGGCATTGGTTAGCTTAGAATCCTCATCACCCTCACCCATACGAGGACCAACGGCATGAATAACATATTTAGCTTTTAAATTCCCTCCTGTTGTAATAGCAGCACCACCAACGAAAGTCCCCCCAATTTCATTGCATTCTTCTTGAATTTTTGGACCTCCTTTCTGTCTAATCGCACCCGCTACTCCTCCACCGAGGATTAATTGAGCATTCGCAGCGTTGACAATAACATCAGTGTCTAAATCTGTTATATCTCCTTGGACTATTTTGATTGAAGAATTTTTAACGGTTATTATATCCATTTTACCCGATGTTTATACATATAATTCCGAAAATAAATAATAAAAAAATAAAATTATTCTGGTTTAGGTTCTTGGTCTTTTTTTAAAATTTCATCAAGTTTAGAGCGATCTTCATCGCTCATTTTAGACATCGCTTCCATATTTTGCCTCATTAAATCCATCATCACTTTCTGTGAAATTAACTGGCTTAATACTGGTAAAGCAATCCTCATGCGAGTCAGTTCGTAAAACATTTGTTTCGCTGT
>JAUWZR010000001.1 GCA_030615235.1 Promethearchaeota archaeon | reverse complement strand
ATAATCCATGACATTTTGCGAACATTGTGGGGAAAAAATACCCTTCTTACCATTTAAATGTAAGTATTGCGGAGGAGCGTATTGTAAAGAACATCGTTTACCTGAGAATCACCAATGTAGTTTTGAATCAAAACATATTCCTGTCATAACTTCAGCTCTTAAAGAATCTAAACTTAAACATAGTATTTCCAATAAAGGAACTATAGATGTTAGTAAATATATAAGAAGACAAAAAAGACTGGAGAAAAAATCTTTAAAACAAATGCGCAGGTACTCGTCTAAGAAATCACAACATCAAGGTATTAAAGTGATACTTTTACTAATTATCTCCTTTTCAGTAGTAGCGATAATTTTTAGAAGTCTGGGTATGGAAGAGTATGTTTTTTTAAGCTTAAATGCTATAATTTACAAATATACGTTTCATACTTTTATTACATCTCTTTTTATATATTCTATTAATCCATTCGATTATTTCTTCTTCTTTTCAATAATTCTTATATTAATAATGTTTTACTTCGCTTATTCAATGGGGAAAATAATTGAATCAGCTTTTGGAACGAGATTCTTAGTAAAATTATTCTTATTTTCCGGGTTTGTTTCATTTATATTTTATATTTTATTGAGGCTTGGGATAACATTTTATTATCCTTTAGACAGTCTTTCTTATTTTGATAGTGTTGGATTAGTTTGGGGGGGCCTATTCGGCTTGTTTACTTTTATAATTTTCCCTGCAATGAATCAAAGATTAACAGCACTAGTAACAATAATTCCAATCAGGATGAGTGGAAAAAGTTTTTTACTTATTATTATTCTATTTAGATTAATTCCCGGATTATTATTTGGGTTCAGTGGGTCATTCCTATATTTTCTCTACTATCTCCCTGAATTAGGTGGAATATTAGGATCATATTTAGTATTTAAGTATAGAATGTTTATGTGATAAAAATTAACTTTTTTTATTTTTTTTGGAATTAGTAAAAAATATCAACGATTAAATCTTATTTTTTTTATCTTAAATTAATTAAATCATTAAATTAATATGTCTGAAGATGGATTATCAAAAGTTATTGAATTAAACGAGGATTTAATTGAAAATAATGAGAATCTAGCGGCTCGGAATAAAGAAATATTCAAGAAACATAATATAAAGTCATTTGATATTGTTGGTGCTATAGGTGCAGGAAAAACTGCTTTATTGGAGTCAATTTCGAAAAATATCTCAAGAAATAAGAGAGTTTTAGTTATAAATGGGGATGTTGCCACACGAATTGATGCTGATCGCATTGAAAAACATGGCGTAAAAACCGTTCAGATTAACACAGGAAGAGAATGTGCTTTAAATTCATATCATATCTCTCAAGTAATAAAAAACTATGATTTAAATAATTTTGATGTTGTTTTTATAGAAAATGTGGGTAATCTAATATGTCCCTCAGATTTTATTTTAGGAACTAATAAACGGATTGTAGTAGTCTCAATTACTGAAGGCCCATGGGTAATTCGTAAACATCCTATACTATTTAAATTTTCTGATATAGCAGTAATAAATAAAATAGATCTACTTGATGTAATCGAAGTTAATCTCGAAGAAATGATTAGAGATGCTATTGAAATAAATCCGAATATTAAAGTGATTACAACCAGTGCTATTACAGAAGAAAATATACCCGAATTAGTAAAAGAACTATTTTCCAATTAAAATATATAAATTATTGACATAGAAATTAAATTAAAAATAAAAGCAAATAAAGATAATAATAAAGTAAAAAATATTTTTTATTGAAGGTGTTGAAATATCAGTCTAAGGCAATATAATACCGAATTAGGTTTATTGATCGATAAAATCGTTAAAATTTATCTTGATAAGGATAAATTCTTCGTAGGACAACTCAAAGGAGTTTCAGAGGACAGTAATCTCATTCTTACAAACGTTAAAAATGAAAAAGGTAAAGTTTTCCCAAAACTAATGATTAGAAGTTCGTATTATCGTTATGTAACTGTTGAAGAAGAACCGTTTCCTATGGCCGCATTAGCAGACAGAATCGCAACAATTTTTTCCAAAGGGCATGTGAATTATATAGAAGATCAAAACATAATTTCTATTTTAAATGGGAAAATTATCGTAAATGAAGATGGTGTGAGAGGTACTGGCCCTTCTGCTGATCGCGTGAAAAAAATTTACGACCAATTTAAAATCGATTTAGATAAAGACTAATTTATATTTTTTTATTTTTAGATTTATTCTTCAACTTCAAATATATCTAATAGTGTGTCTAGTGATAAATCAGGCAGAATTTCTTTTAATATAGCTTTTCCGATTGGAGTTATTTTAACTATTCCCAAATCGTCAATTTTCCTTAAAAAATCATTATCTATAAGAAATTTAATATCTAAATTCCATTGATCTTTGAATATTTCTTTTAGATCCTCAATTTTTATGTTCTCATTTACTTCCTTAGATAATGCAGCAATAAGTGCTAAACTACCATATTGGCTTGGAGTTATATTATCATCCTTACCTTCTGATGTTAAAACATAATAATTATTCCCTTGAAATTCTGACTTTATAAGTTCAAAACCTAGTTTATTAAATTGTTCATATAGATCTTTAAAAGTTTCGTCAAAATCCGAAGTAGATTTATCATAGAGTCTTATTAAATCTTCTTCTTTTACCATTTTCTTTTTATTTGTTAAAATTAGCTTTGCAATTTCTCTTATCATTTCTTTTTGATTTTTACTCAGATATCTTCACTTCTTTATTTGATTTTGATAACATCTAAATTCGTTATTCTTTCTTTCATTTCTATATTAGATAAAATAAAGATCAAACTAATGTCTTGAAGTTCAGTTTCCCTTTCGAACACTGGAATAATTTTTTTTAAAGTTCGAAATATTGAACCTTGTTTATTATAGATTACTGGTAAAAACATATTCGAATAAATTATTTTTTTATTAAATAAAATTCTCAATGAAATATCTAAGACAATTAAGAAAAAAATTTTTTCTGGAGTTGTCAATTCATTGAAGTTTAGAGTGGTTTTTTTTCTTATTTGGAAGAATTTTTGTTTAATAAATAAATTCTTATTATCATTTATTGTAATTTCGAGGGAATATTTCAAATAGATTTGCATTAAAAATTTATTGATTATTTCTTCTAATATTATAATTTTAGATTCAATATTTTGATAAAAATCTACAGATTTTTCTATATCATCTTTAGTAAAATTAATTTTATTTTTAGTTAGATTAGACTTGATATTAACTAATTCTTTATATATAGTTGATAGAGCATCGGATTGGTTTTTGTCAAAAAATTTATGTTTTTGAATATTTTTTATTTTAAGGTCATTTTCTTCGAAATGTTTAATAATTTGATTATGTGATTTGAGGAGATCGGACATTTCAAAATCACCTAATTCTGTATCAATAATTTTAGATAATTCTTTTTTAAGTTCATTTAATTTGTTATTATAACCATTTATTGTGCTTTTGAGAAGTTTATAATCTTCTTCGATTATCAAAAAATTGAGCTTAAACTCTCGAAATTCGGTACTCTCTTTATGAATATTCTCATTAATTTTCTTCATTTCATAATTAAAATCTCTAACTTGTTGTTGAAATTTTAAAATCCTTTGAGAATCTGTTAATTCCTCATCCATATCTCTTGAATCTTCATTTTCTCCTGTTATTACACTAATTTTTTTAAGCGCCTTTTTTTTTTGTGTGTCTAAATTCTTTAATTTTATCTGAAGATTGTTTATTGATTTGTTAAATCGATCAATTTTCATTTTTTGGTTAATAAAATCCTCTTCTAAATAATTTAATGTTTTTATTTCTTCGATAATCAAATTATTTAAATCTCTGATTTCATCTAAAATTTCTTTTACTTTTGGTGTGTTTTTTTCATCTATTTTCTTCCGAATTTCTAAGAGTTTTTCTAAATTCTCATTTTCACTTGCAAATATCCTAAGTCGTAAAGATTGATCAAAAAATTGAGTTAATTCACTGTATTTTCCTATTAATTGAATAAAAAATTTGGTAGTGTTAAGAAAAGGATCAAGAATTTCAACAAATCTTAGAAAGTTTACATTATGTATTTCATTTTTAAATATAGTTAAAATTGTCTCAAAAGATATAACATTAAAATCCTCAAATAAATCATATGTATTAAATTCTTGAAACTGATTTATTTGTTCTTTTTTAAATTTACCTAGTATAAGTGTAAATTGATTTTTTATATCAATTTCATTATCTGCTATATTAATTCGTTCTAGTATCTGAATTTTCACCTGATTTCTTTTTCTGTATTTTCTCTAAATGTATTTTGTATTCTTCCTTTTTTTTTTTTTTTAAATCTTTTATTAACGATACTGGATCTTTTTCTTCATCTTTTTGAATAAAATATTTCCTATTGAAGTCAGTTTTCATTTTAGATTTATATTCTTCAATTTTCTCTGTTACCTCCTTAGTTACCTCAATTTGGATAGCTGGTTTTTCTTGAAGTTTTACTAAATTAGTTCTTTTTTCTCTCCGTCTCCTTTTTTGAAATTCCTTATTCGTATATTTAAGATATTCTTCATATTTATTAAGTTCAGATTTAGATTCTTTTTCTATTGTTTGTTCATTTTGAGTAGAAATTTCTTCAATAGGTATATATTCCTTAGTTTTTAAAATAATCTTAGCCTTCTCTATAAAAGATAAATATAGAGAATTTCTCTTTAATGAGTTTAATACTTCTAACCATAGATCTAAAGATGGGGCAAAGATCACTAAGGTGTTATCATGAATTCTACGGATTTTTTTAGTTTCAATTAAATGTAATCCGTATTCGTTTAATCTTAAATTAGAATCTTTTAATTTTTGTTTGAATAAAATTGCATGTTCTTTCGTAAGTTTTTCTTGAAAAAAGAGAAATTTTAAAATAATATTAATTGATTGTTTAGATAATTGCTTATAGAGTGTGTCAAATTCAAGAAAGATTTGTTCAATTTCTTCTATAAATAATTGATCTTTTATCTTATGGAGAGTTTTATTTCTAGTTTTGCGAAATCTTTCAAAGTTAATCCCAAAATTGACTATTTTTCCTTCAAATTCTTCAATCGGGCTAGTTAATTCTTGGATTTTTTCCAAGTTGAATAAATCATATTTTGTCATGTAATTTTAATCCACCAAATTTGGAAGGACAATTCTTTACATGTTTAGAAATTTTTTATTATATAAATTTTTAAGTGATTATCCCTCTGAAATAATTCATTGTAATTTCTAAGTCATTATTGTTAGGGTAAATTTTAATTTCCACATACCCTCTTGACTTATATGCTGTTGCTGACAATTTTCCGTTTTTTATGGAGACATATTGAGTGAATTTTTTAATTTCAGCATGTTTTTCTAATTTTTCTATTATATCTTCCAGTTTAGCTCTTGTTCTAATCAAGCCAACACGACTATTTAATGAAGGAATTTCATTTTCTACTGAAAAATTTTGGCAAGTACCAATTTCAATACGATATGGAGAAAAATTTCTCATTATACAAGCTCCCCTCATTGTACTAGTTTTAATACATCTTAAACATGAAGTACAATTTTGACTATCAACAACTAAATGGTTTCTTTCTATTCTTAAAGACTTACAAAAAGCAACGCATGTACCACAACCTACACAATTTAGAGCTTTTTCTACGAGGATTTTGAGACTTTGCTTGCGGAGTTTGCTTTTTATCATAATCGAATTTCTAATTACCTCATATTCTTTTGATAATATTGGAATAATTTTTTCTACTTTTTTGAGATCGCTCGTATTTTCTAAATGAATTAAAGATGTACCATCAATAAATTCTATTTTCCCTTGTAATTCAGAGTTTTGCGGCCTACTATAAGCAGTCCATTTAAAATTTTTTATGAAATCATCTAAATTCTTAATTCCCACACCTTCGCAATTCTTTAAGATAGATCTCAAGGTTTTATCTAGTAATTTTGATTTATCTGGGAAGAACTTCTTAATCAAACTCCAATCTACCTTAGATTTAAATGGGCATGGCCAACACCCTATTCTTTTAAATCCTAAATTGTACAGTGGATTAACAGGTAGATTATTTCGCATAATATAATCCCAAATATCTTGACTTGACCAATCAAGAATAGGATTTATTTGTTTTGAATCTATTAAATGATTCTCATCATTTTTGCTATAATGCTTACGTCTAACATTCTCTTCACTTCTTAAGCCTGTTATATAAGATTTAACCTTGTTCTCTCTTGCGAATACCGCGAGTGGAGAAAATTTATAAACCTTGCAACACCATCTCAATCTTCTCGATGGGACCCCAATTTTATATACAAGTTCAAAAAATGGCACAGGGGCAGTCACTGATTCCACCCTTATATCATAAAATTCTTCTACTCTTCTAATGTAATCAAGAGTTTCTTGAAATTCCATAGTAGTATCGCAAAATACAACATTATCAATTCCGCCTTTAATGGCTAAATCAAGGGCGACTAGACTATCTTTACCCCCTGAAAAACAGACATAAGCATTTTTATTGTACTTTTTAAGAAAATTTATAGCTGTCTTTTCTTTCAATTCAAAATCCTTTTTCATGAATATTAAAAGGATTTCGAATATATTAATCCAGGTAATATAGTAATTTTTATAAATTTTATTAGCAATTGGAATTAAGATATATCAATATTCCAGTAATTCTCTCCATTCTTCATAAATTTTTACAATTAACAATTCTTCAGGATTATATTGGGAATTTTGAGCATAAATCTTTATTAAATTTTCGGTTAAAGTTTTTATATCAGCTTGATTGTTTTTTAAGTTTAGTATCAATGGGCTGTTTACATCAAAACTTACTCTTTCATCTTCTGAAATTTTTAGATTTTCTCTAACAATCTCCTTAAATCTTGTTTCGCGATCAGATGATAACGCAATTGAAATATGCAGTATTTTTCCAATAAGCATAGAAAAGCTAGAAAGCACTAGCCTACTCCGAAGCCTTGAATTTTGAACTGTTTGCCCCCATTCAGATGGATAAATATATTTTATCGCATTGAAGTAATCTTTAATTAATTCTAAATTAAATTTATATCGATTATCTGATTCAGGAATAGGTAAATCTTCCTTATTAAACGCTTCATATTCTAAAATTTCTTGGATTATATAGTTCATAGCCCCCCATGATATCAATTCTCCTTGAATTCTTGGTAAACCTCGATTTTGCATATCAATTATTTCTTTAAAAGGACTATCATAATCTGTATTTAAGTACCTAATTATTGAGGATATTAAAGCGTCTTTTTTATCTTTCTTGGTCATTGTTTCTTGACTGTAATCATCTAATGTGCCTATTAAATCCTTCCTGAAATTCTTAGGAAGATTTTGAGTTTTATTTGCATGTGAAAAAGTTCTTCGGATAAAATTAAGCTTAGTTCCTATATCTTTGTAGTAAAATTCCCCAATAGCAATAGTTACTGGTCCTGTCAATTTCAGAGAATCTGGATCTTCTGAAGCAATTGCGATATTCTCTAAAGCCCACATTCTCTGCTGTCCGTCTAAAATCCAACCTGGTTTTTCAGCATCATATACATGACCATCATAATTAATGATTATAACTCCTATTTCTTGACCATTATAATCCCGAAGTTTAGTGTATTCTATTTTTTCTTTATCAAAATATATTATTGCCGTAGACCACATTTCAGCTTTGGAAGATTTTAATCCCTCTTTCAATTCCTCGACCCATTTGTCATGCCTTTGTCTTTGCACACCCATTCCTATTTCATTTATTTTATCTGGGGATGTATATCTATGAATTCCACAAATTTTTCGGAGATCATAGAAATTTATGAGGCCAACACACTGAAATAAATTGAAATTTAAATGATTTTTTAATTCTAATTGTTCTTCAATAGGTTCCTCTATTTCTTTTTTTTCATAACTTTCTAAATTCTTCTTCATCCATTTTCCTATAACAAGGATTTCTACAGTTCCTTCATCCTCGATTTTTTTATACATATATAAGTTTTTAGTCCCAGGACCCATTTTTATTGGCTCAATTTCTCCTCTATTAACCATTTGTGGTAAAATAGTTCTAGTAGTATTGATGTTTAGTTCTGCAATTTGAGAAATTTCCCTAGCTGTTAACGGGAGATACGCTTTACTTAAAACGGTTAAAATTTTGTTTTGGGTTGTTAAATCTGACATAAATTCACCTTATCTTTACTATCTAGTTTATAACTTAATTTATATATAAATCTTATTTTAATTAATAATATCGAAAGATTTATAAATATTAACTTTAATAATAATATTAGCTAAGTTTATATACGAAAAAAAGCTAGATAAAAATAAGTTGAGGTGGTTATTTGAACAATAATACTTTTTTCTCAAAATTTAAAGAAGAAAATTGCCATATTTATGAGAAAATTAAAAATATTTTAGCTAATTTAAAATTTGGTAATGTAATTTATTTCGACGATGTTGATGTTTTTATAAAGGAAATATTAACTCAATATTCTCTATTAGAGCGCCAGATTTTATTAAGAAATCTTATTTCTGAAAATTATTCCCAATTTGAAAATTCATTAGAGATATTTTCGAAGTTTTTAGCAGAAAAAAATGATTCGTTATTCCTTAATAAAACAACTTTAGATGTGCTAGATTTAATCAGAAACTCTGAAGGATATTTTGAATTGTTTGAACAAAATGAGATGTGATAAAAAATGAATCAATGTAAAAAATCTGTAAGTGGTTTATTAGATAATGTCTATGGTAAGGTAATATATGAGCATGGGGGAATACGTGGAAGAGTTTTACATCAAGCATCCACAACATATTATAAAAGAATTTTCAAAGGGGGGAATAAAAGAAACAAAATGAATTATAGAGTTTTCAGTCAGAATTTGACAAAGTATAAGATTGATATCTTGGCAGATATCAAAAAGAATCCTGATTATGAGATATATCATGAGGACACTAAAGTGTTATTAAATTCTTTACATCAAGATATACGCAGAGTTGCGAAAATGCAATCTAAAAATAATTATGCTATTGTTATACCAAAAAAGATTGAAATTGAATTCTTTGGTGGAGAAGCTTCTTTTGAAGTTGAAGAGATTGGAAAAATTGGTGGCTTGAAAATTAATGCTCGAGTTGATTGTTTGGTTGAGCTAGATTCAGAGAAATTTATAATAAGAGAATTTAAATCGTATGAATTAAACAAAAATGATGAAATGAGCAATTTAAATTTAAAAAATCATAGAGAATTTATGCAAACTTGCCTATATGGAATTATTTTTGAAAAAGCGAGGCATCAGAAATGCGGAGTCGTTCAGTTAGTATATTTTCCAAATAAAGTTGTCTCTTATAAATTTACGGATGATTTAAGGGAAACTGCAGTAAAATTTGCTATGAATACAGCATTTGAAGGTTTTAACGGTATTACTTTTGAGTTTACCTCTGAAAATGATGAAGATCATAATGATGTTAAAGAGAGCCATGCCAAAATAAGTGAATTACATAATACATCTGCACCAACCACACCACCCAGTGATCCGTGGAATCAATATAATTCTAACGGGATATCTGAAGATGATGATTATTGTTTAGGAAGCATTAACACTGTAAAGGGAAAACCTCTTGAGCTTGTAATGGGCGGTGATAACCAGATGAAAGGATATTTATATCCTAATAAAGCACACCTCGTAAGAGATGGATATTGTGTGATTGTTGAAAAAGAGGAGGATGGAGTGAGAATAATGTGCATTGTTAAAAAAATAGAATGCTCTGAAGATTATTTTCCTGGAGAAACTTCAAGTCATAAAGAATATAACTATAAAATTACATTGATTCCCGTTGGGCAATTTACACCTGAAGGATATCAGGCACTGAACCCACAAACGATAATAGGCGGAAAAATCAAAATACCAACGCAAAACGAGTTCTGTGAATTTAAAAAAATTCCTCAAAATGGAATAGAAATTGCAAGCATACAAGGGTTAAATACAGGAGTTCCATATTTGCTTAAAATAAGAACTTTATATCAAAGTGTGTTCATGAGTGGGCAACAAGGTTCTGGGAAAACATCAGCATTGAAATTACTCTCACTTTTAATTGCTCAAGAGAAAGATTCTCCAGCACAAATTATACTTGATAATGAAGGAGAATATGGTAATTTAGCAAATATTCCTTCTACCAAGCAATCAGAGAAATTAATGAAGCTACATAGAATTAATGCTCTTAACATCAATAAATTTAGGTTCATTAATATAGATACAGATAAAGGTTTTTGCCTTACCTTAAAAGCGATTGATCCTGTTGATTTACCCTATTTCTTACACGAATTGACACCAATATCTCACGATACTTTGCAAACAATAATTTATGATATTATTGAAGAAAATAAGGGAAAGGAGTTTACACTTCCAGAACTAAAGAAATTTATTTTCTATTATATGGAAAATGAGATATATAGCGCAACATCTGGAACTAAGTCCGCAATAAGAAGGGCGTTGAATTCCATCTCTCTAAGAATCTTCGATTTGCCCGAAGTAGAACCAATAGATTTTGAATCCATGTTAATCCCTGGTAATATAACAGTAATTAATTCGTACATTTTGAGAGATTCACATCAACGAATTGTAGCGTTATATTTATTAGCTATTCTTCATAAACGTGCTTTGAAAGGAAAAGAAAAACTTAAAGTTTTCTTACATTTGGATGAAATCCAACGTCTCCTTCCCAAATCGAAATCACAATCAGATTCGGAATACTTAAAGCGCATTGTTAAATTCTTAGACGAAATCGTACATCGTGGTAGGAAAAGAGACTATGGAGTAGCATTTGCGACCCAGAGTATCATGGATGTGAAAAAAGAAATTATTGATCTGTGTAATACCAAAATATTCCTTCAGACACAAGGAAGTGGAAGCAACTACTTGAAGGAATACTTTAATAATAAGCAAGATATAGAACGACTGAAACATCTTCCACAAGGACATGCTTATATTACGAGCATGGGAAAACATGACCCTGTAGAAATTAAATTTCCTTTTATAAATTAATTTATTTTTTAAATTTATTTTAATGGTTTGAAGAAAAATTATACCAAAGAACATAATTAAATATATTGAGAATAAACTACAAAAAGAAATATCCTGAGACTGGAAGAAATAATATCGTTCAAGAATATAATTATATTAAAAATATTTTTGTTTTGTTTTTCTTATAAAAGCCCAAAGCCATTTTAAGCGAGATTTCTCCATCATTTTATTAATAAATTCTTCATAACAATCCCAACCTTGTTGAATTAACTCGTGGGAAATCTTTTCTTCCTGTTCCATTACCCATTTATTATGAATTGCTCTAATTTTCCAATCGGAACATAAATGTTTCCATCGACGGTATCCATGTTTGGATATTTTTCGGCATTCAGGGCACCCACACTCGGCTAATTTTTTCTTTTCTTCATTAGAAAAGATTTTCTTATAAGTCAATCCATTTTTAGTTTTTAATCCAAAAGTAGCACTTCCATTACCGGCATATCTTTCTGCTGTTTGAGGTAAGATAATTTTTCCGTATGCTGCTTTTCTCCTATATCCTGAAGAATCAGAACTTTTGATTTCACAGAACGCAGCAAAATGATAAGTCAATGGAGAAGCTCCAAGTCCAAATACATGAATATCAATACCTAGATTTTTACCTAGGGAACTGAGGTATAAAAATGCTTCATAAATGTTTTTATTTGGTTGGCGATCTCCAAAAAATCCTTTGAATTTCTCCTTTAGAATAAAGGCACTTCCTAAAGCTATGTAATCAAAATCTTTTTTTTGTAATAAATGAAGATTTTTATTTAGAGAAGTTTTGTTCCATCCATGCAGCGCAGGAACAAGATTAAGATTAGTACAACTAGTCCAATAATCAACATTTTTCACTGTTTTTTGCCAATTTTGTTCCATATTTTTAATATTCATTTGGGGATCTAATGGATAATCGAAAGGAATTGTAAATTTTGGTTTGAGTTTTTCTTGGATATCGATGATGCTATTAAGATTTATTTGTACTTCATTCTTTTTCTTGTTATAGTTATTCTTAAATATTGAAAAGGCGCCATTGTCTAAAAATAAATTTTCGTAGGGATATTTTATTTTGGGCTCCTCTGATTTCAGAAAATTATACACACTATCCATGACATTGCCGTGTTGTATTCCTTCGATAAAATTATTTCCTAATTCTCCTGCCCAATAATCCATAAAAATACTTATTCAAATGATTTTAACTTTTTATTTAATCGTATTAAATTTTCTTCTAATGTTAATAATAAGTCAGTATCTGCTGTCTCATGAAGTTTTCCAGTTATTTTTATTATTTCCAAATTCATTTTTAATTTTTTGAAAGCAATTTTTAGTGAGTTCAGCGATTCTGAATCGTTCCTTAAATAAGAAATGAATTTAACTTTAATATTAATTTTTCTATTCTTAAAGAAGTCAAATATTCTTGTACTTATAGCTTCCATATATTCATTTTTTATTTCTTCTGTCTCAAAAAGTGGATTCCAATCATAAGATTCGAATGGATACCGATCACAGAATTCATAGGGTATTAAACCCGCGTTTGATATGACAAATTTTTGAATATTTTTGTATTTGTCAATAGTTTTATTGAAAACTCGATGGATTGGAGAATTATAATAGGGTTTAATAGCAGCACACGGCAAAAAAATTATACTACTTATGCTTCCCTCAATTCTAAAACTATTTCTGAAAAAAGATTGCCAAACATCAAAATGAGGATGATATAATTGTGCTCTTCCTACTCCATTTATCCCAATAAAATCTTTTTCTGAAAAATCTGGTATTTTCATTATATTTTAAATATTTAGGGTTTAAGACATAAAAAATAACATAATTAAATAGAATTTTAGATAAATCCCTTTATATGTTTTCAGTTACTGAAATATCATTTATTTTATTACCTATTATTATATCGTAGTTAGTAATATAAGAGAAAAATTGTGGTTTTTTGCTTTCTATCAATCTTTTGAGGTATTCATCAAAAATATTGAGGAATCTTCTCAAATCTTTAGCTAAACCTAAATATTCATATAATATCATAGCACCAACGGCAGTATTTCTTATTGTGTAGGTCCTTCCTTCAGCATTGACTATTTTTTCAGGTTTTTTAATTAAAGAGAAATGAATAGGATCAATAATATCTTTATCAATTTTACACATATCTCTAATTTTTTTCGAAATATTTGGACTTCCTCTTCCTTCGGGATATTTAGGAGGTACAATTCCCATAAAAGCTTCTCTAATATCATTTACTATTGATCTAGGTTTTTTCGAATCATATTGTAATTCAGCTATTACTAAAACATATCTATCTCCACTATTCATTTAAATACCTCAAGATAATACCTATGAATTTTTAAATTTCTACTTTTACCAAATCTTCATCAGTAACTCTGGTTAATATCACAAACCAATCATTATCTTTAGCAATATTCTTTAAATAGTTATAGAAAATTTCTCTACGATCTTCATCCATTTTTATAATAATATCATCACCAACAATAAAGGGTATCTCAGGATTGTAAGTTTCTTTAGCAGATATTTGTAGTAATGATGAAACAATTACTCTCTCACCCCCGCTCAGAGAGTTAATTGCTTGAGGGTCAGGGTTACCTTTTCTTATAATTTTTAATTTATTATTATCTTCAATATCTAGATAAATTTTTTCAAATTTAGGCAATTTAAGTTCTTCAATTATTTTTTCAATATTTTCATTGAACTTATGTGCAGCTCCTTCTCGTTGTTTTTTTATATTCAATTCTAGATGAAAATTAATATTATCAAAGATGTCATCAAATTCTTGAACAATTTTTTTTGCTTTTAAAAGATCAAATTCTTTTTTAAAAATTTCTATACTTTTACAATCATCTATGGCTAATTCTAAATTTGAGATTTGGTTTTCAATAGCACCCTTATTCGTATTTTGTGTTTTGGTTTCTTCCCTCGTTTTGTTCATTTGAGAATCATCAATTATTTGTTTTTCGATTTCATTTCTTTTTTCTATTAATTGATTAATGGTTTTCTTCCGACTCTCGATAATTGTTGTAAACCTTTTTATATCCATATCTTCCTTATTTTTTTGTTCTACATTAATGCTATTTTCTTCTGCTAGTTTTATCAATTTATTTCTTGACAATGCAACTTTTTTCTTTACATCAGGAAGTTTAGCATTTTTTGCCTTATCTTTCTGTTTATCATCTATATTATTCTTATTTTCTTCGATCTGAGAGTCTAAATCTCTATATTTTTCGCGTTTAGGAGTTAATTTATCTCTTGTGCTTTTTAAATCGTTTTCAATATCATTTCTTTCTATTTCTTTTCCCCCACAAACCCAACAGAGAACCTTTTTTTCTTTTGTCTTATCTAGTTCTCTTAAAATACCTTCGTACTTCTTTTTGCTGTTTTCTAATATACTAATCTCAGGTAATAATAACTTTTGTTTTTCAAGATTCATCGTATTTTCTTCATGTAGCTGATTAATTTCGTTATTTAATTTTCTCACATCTATTTTCATATATTTCTTTTTTTTCTGTTCCAATTTATCCAAATTTTCCGTTTCATCTTCAATTTGTGTGTTTTTTTCGTTTATCTTATTATCTAGATCAGTAACAGTTTTCTTTAGACTAAGGAATTTCTTTTCAGTATCCATAATAATTTTTTGTCTATCTTTGAGTTCATCAATAATTTTCTTACGTTCATTTTTCAATTCTGTATTCGATTCAATTTTTTCTAGCTCCTGTTCAATATTAACTTCGAGTAGTCTTATTTTCTCAATTACTTCTGCTAGGTCACTTTTTTTTTTTTTAAATTCTCCCTCAAACTTTTTTTTATTATTCTCCTTTATCTGAATTTCTTCTTTTTTAGCTGTAATTAAATCTGTATAAGATCCAACAATGTCCTTTATTGATTCATAATCTTTTGCTAAGGACATTTCAGTTACTATCCATGAAAAATCAGATAGGCCATGATCGATATAATTTTGTATTTTAGAATTTTCTACTAGCATACTACAATAAATAAATTTTTGATTTCCAGGAATATTTATTTTTTCAGAACCATCACGATTTATTTCAACAAGTTTTTTAACTTCATCATAATGAAGTTCAATAATGGCTTTTTCTTTATTCGAATTCAATAGGGGTGAAAATTTTGCATTATCTGCTTTTGCAATTCCAAAACTTATAGCAGTATTTCTAATTTCTTCTGAGATTATTGGAATTGATAAAGCTAATGCACAAGATTTAAGTATTCTGCTTTTACCAGAAGCTGTTCGTCCTCTGATCTCTGTTACTACTCCACTGTTAAATTCCCAAGTTTCTTCCCCTTCTCTTTGCCCAATATTTACTAATTTTAAGACTGCTTTCATTATTGCTTTTCACTCAGATATTTTTCTATTTTATTCCGAAATTCTTTAATAAAAATTGCTTCATCTAAACCATCTCGAATTGAAGATTCAATATAATCAACAATTTCTTCTATTATTTTTTTATTTTGCGACATCCTTTAAATCGTACCCTATAATTAGTTTAATTGAAGTGATTTCTGAATACCATTTAGGTTTTTTAATTTTTTTCTCTAAAAAGTCAGCTATTTTAAGGCAGCAATCTTTATAATCATCAAGAAGGCCTATATATTCATATAAAATTATTGCCCCCACAGCTGTATTTTTTAATTTATATTCTCTTACTCCAGGCAAATCGATTTTAACGGGCTTTTTAATTAAAGAAAAGTGAATCGGATAAAGAACCTCTTCATTAGGATTGCATAAGTTATTAATATCCCTTAAAATTGGACTTCCTCTTCCACTTGGGTGTTTAGGAGGATATAACCCCATAAAAGCCTCTCTGACTTCATTAGGTATATTTTTACTACTCTTAGAGTTATATTTAAACTCAATAACTACAGAGACGTATTTTGTATCATAATCTAAATCAAACATTTTTTCTACTTTTTTCTATTTTAATCTTTTACAATATTTTTATCTTTTAATATTTTGCTTAAATCTTTTAATGTCGTAATAAAGTTTACGAATTCTTCACTTATTCGTTGATGATAATCATTTTTTAAACCCTCCCGATGTTCCAAGATATTATTAATTTCTTTTAATATTGGTGTTAATTTGTGTGACTGTGCTAGCAATTCTTCAAAATTTTTAAATTCTACATTAAAATCGGATAAAGCAAGTTTATCATCAAATTCATCTAATTTTTCAAAACTTGGACCCGAGAGGCTGAGAATTTCCTGTCGATTTACATGAACTGCTGTTCCTCCAACTAACTTTAGTGATTTATAAAGAATATCATAATCTATATTCTCAACAGTAGGAAACGAGCCAATTGCTTTGAATAATGCAACTCTTACACCTCTCTCAATATCAGATCCAGAATATCCATCAGTTAATGTAATTAATCCGTTTATTTCCTGATTTTTAACTTCCTTCATGATAAGATTATTATTTAATTTATCATCAGAATTTTCTATTCCTTCTATAATTAATCGAATTTTATTATATTCTAAATCGATTTCATCAGAAATAGAATCGTTAACTGCTATCCCAGCATCTTCTATTCTTTTTATAAAAGATTTTATTATTTTTGATCTAATTTCATAATTAGGAAAATCGAATTGAAGATGAAATGTAAATCGTCGCCATATTGCCGAATCTAGTTGCTGCTGATGGTTAGTGGCCCCAATTATAGCTAAAGGGAGGCTTTTATAACTAATTAAATCAATAGTTTGCAAAAAAGCTATTACTGCTCGTTTAATTTCCCCGACTTCATGTACATTAGATCTCTCGGAACCAATCGCATCAATTTCATCAAAAAATAGAATGAAATTACCATTCTTTTTTGATATATCAGCAGCAATTTCAATCACTCTTCGAATATTTTTAATTGTATCACCTAATAAAGAAGAGACTAATCTATTAGATTCTACAACACAGATGGGAATATTATATTTTAGAGAATAAGCTCTTGTTAATGATGTTTTTCCTGTGCCTGGAGGGCCATATAAGAGCATTGTTAAATTAGGTGATAATTTAGTTTTTTTTAATTTATTTGCAAATTTTGTATAATTATTCAATGTTCTAAAAAAATCATCTAACCTTTCTTTTTGGTCTTCATTACCTTCTATATCATCTACTTCTTCAATTATATCCAGTTCAAAATACACGGTACCATATTTATCAAGTAGAGCTTTAATTTCTTCTGGTTTATACTTATCTTCAGTAATTTTAATTCATCTCTTTATAATGTTTTCTTAAATTATACTTTCATTTTAAATTTGATCACAATATTTTGATACTTCATCAATTAATTCTTTTAAATTATCAATTTGAGATCCGATAAAATTGAATATTTCCTTTCTATATTGAATACTATCTCGGATTTTCATTTTTTCCATTCCTAAATAGTTAGGGAAACTAGAGAGTTTCATTAAATAAGGCAAGATTTTTTCACTGGTCTGCAAATCTTTGAAGATTCCATAGAATATATTATCATCCGACAACTTCCATTTTAAAATTCCCATATATATAACTAGCGCGAAATTCATTGCTATCCAATTAACGAGCTCTTTCGATAAAAAACCCCTTCGTAAAGATGCAAACGCGGAATAATACAAAACTAAGGTTTCGTTACTAAATTGAGGAACATAACGGATTTTCCCATCTTCTTGAGTTTCTTCCCTTAAAAAATTATGCTTTAGTAATATCTCTACAAATGCTGCCTGTGGGGCTAGAAAGATGCCATCCAAAACTCTTAGTCCTATTCTTTCAGCAATATTTTCAATTGCTTCTTCTTCAGCATTTGCAATTGATTCAATATATGGTTCAAACACATCATTTTTCAAAAGAAGAGGAATCTCGTAGCCAGATCTTTCAGGAAATTCTCCGTAGTTAGGTTCCAAATTAAACAATGAAGTTATATTATTAATTATTTGATAAACTTTAGGAGAAATACCGGGAATAGTGAAACCTTCTGGATTTTTTAACTTTTCTCGATAAAACGTATGAGTTTGTAATAAATGTCTTTGACATTCATAGTAATCTTTTGAATTTAAAAGCAATTTATCATATCTATTTTCTATATTATTACCCTTTGGAAATATAATTTCTTCAATGAACTTAACTAAAAGGTAAAGATATGTTTTATCTAAATCCCGTTGGTCTGGATTAGTGATTTTTTGTAAGATATCCAATGCTTTAATAGCCTCATATAAATGATCTATGATGTAATCTTTTAATTCAATTGGTTCGATTTTTCCTCTAAAATTTATGATAAAATTTATAATAATTTCATATATATTTGATCTATACATAGCCGAAAATTCAGATAAGGCTCTTACAGTACGTCTGCCTCTTTTTTCTTCTTCCTGCCTAATTTGATCTAATATTTCTAATTCAGGCTCTAAAAATATTATAGGATCTAATTCAATTATGATCCTCCGCGTTTCTTTAAGGACTGGCTGCATATGACTAATATGTGTCAGATATTTAGGTAAAATATCCGTCCACTTTTCCCTGCTTCTTCCCGATCTAACTCTTTCAGTAAATCTTCTTCTACTCATCATCATCCTCTAATGACTTCTCATTTCTACCGACATCTAATGTAACTTCTGTATATATATTTGATAGTTCTACGAAAATTGGAATTTCAACACGACATAAATTACCTAAAATCCATTTATTAACGTCTTTTAAAAGAAATCTTATTTGATTATGAATTTTTTTATTAATTTCTGTATCTTTTATTTGATTTAACCAAAGTCCTCCACCTAACCTAAAAGCAACAATCTTTATTAACGGCTCGAATAACGCTTCTAATACTTGCTTCACCATCCAAGATTTAGGGATTATACTCATTTTTTGATCATCAAAAGATGGATCTTTTAGAATTGGATTAGTTGCTTGTACATTTAGTTTAGGTAAAAGACTTAATAAAAGAATTAAAGCAAAAATAGCAGAGATACCATTTATGGTATATGAGCCACCTATTTCTTCGGAGTCTTTTCTATTTACAGCAATATTTGCTAAAAAGAGGCTTATAAACACATTCCTATCAAAAGCTTCTGATACATGCGCATAAACTAAAGCATTTATATTAGTTTTTTTATCCACACTAATTGCAAGTTCAATTTCCTTATCCTCCTCTTCTAATTCGCCTTTTTCTACTTCATTTTCATTTTCTTCGATAATTATGTACTTCTCCTTTAAAATTGCTAATATTTCGGGAGGAAATGTATAGAAAGTGTATACTTTTTCTTCGCTACTTCTAACATCCTTTTTAATTACGAGTTCTTTGGATACGAGTCCAAACAAATTGACAAGCCCTTCAAGTTGTTTCTTCACATAATTACGCGGTTTATTAGGATCTCCAAACATAGCAAAAAATTGATGATCAACTATATGAAAATCACTTCTTTTAGCAAACGCTTCAACCATTCTATCGATTATTGGCCCTTGATTATAGGATGCAATAGCTTTAACTTTTGAAGTCACAAATCCATTTAATAATTCGTTGATGATGTAATCTTGCTCATGAGTTCTAGATTTAAGGATTTTACTAAAAGCTTCTGCAAAATTCGAAGTTTTTGGAAAGAAGGCATTTTGAATAGAATTATCTATAACTCTTTCGAAGAGCTCTCCTTTATTTCGAGTAAATTGGATTTTTAGAACATTTAGTCTATCTAATAGGGCATCTTTAGCTCCAGGGATATTTTCAACATCTTTATTCTTCAATTCTTCAATTGCTTTTTCTAATCCTTCAGAAAAGACATCTAATAATCCTTCCCATTTAGATTCTAGAATTGACATATGAATTTCCTCATTATTATTTATTTTCCCATTTTAATTCAATTGATATTTTTTTTAAAGCGTTAATTAGAGGTCTAACAAGCTTTTTATCATAAATATTTGGGGAAGACATTCCTCTTTGAGCTTTCCAACCCATTTGAGTCCCTTCTCCCATTTCTCTTTGTCCATTTTTTAAAAAGGTACTTAGATCTCGTGCCCACCAGTAAAATCTTAACCATTTTTTATTTGGATTGTCTTTTGAATAGATAACTACTAATGCTTTCCATTCACCCATCAACCATTTTACAGTTATACCACTTACTGGTAAGTAGAAATTTATTGGAAAATTTCCATGAAAGCGTAAATCGAGATCTGCTGTCATAATATTGAAAATGGGTTGATTATATCCTTCTAAGATAACTATTTCTCCACAGTGTCGACACTCATAATAGGATTTCTTTTTATCCATTTTCTTTGAACATTTTGGACATGTTTTATTTTCAAGAATTCTATATTTGATAATTTCTAAAGTTTTTTCTTTTTCTAATTCTTTTTCTGTTTTTGGTTCTTGCTTTCCATATTTTCCATTCCAAGTCCAAAAATCATCGAAGGATTCCTCAAATTCTTCCAAAACTATAATAATATTATTAAGTACATCTTTATCATAAATTTTAAACATACCTGCATGCTGTGAATTTTTCCACCATGACAATCTAACATATTTCTCCTCTTTCAAATAAGAACTATGACAAATCAATGCTGCAAGTAGACGACTTTCTGTTTTACTTATAGTAATCCCTTTCTCACATACTTCATATTTCTTATTTATGCTAACTTTTTTATGAAAATATTCCCCATCTTGAAAATCTCCTTCCTCTATTTTTAATTCCGCCGAAGTATCAGCTTCTTTATCTTTTTCTTTAATTATTTTTCTACATTGAGGACATTGAAAAATTCCTACAACCAATGGTTCCATTTCAACCTTACAAGATGGACATTCCATTTAAATCATTTTCATTTGTTATTTTTTATTATAATCATTCTATTTTCTATATCTAAAACCGATTTTCTTGCTCCTATAATATTTTCTCTCATTTCATTTAAATTCTCTTGAGAAATTTTATCTTCTGTTGCACCTGACTCAATATCATTTAATTTTTTATATAATGTTTCCAATTCATCTTTATAGTTTGTTAATATTTGAAAATCTGTATTTGATAATGATAATCTAATATTTTTGTGTATTACTCTTAGATTAAGAGATATTTCTGCTATCTCAAGTGTTTTTTTTTCTTTAAGGTTAACAAAATCTTCATTTTTTTCTAATGTTTTTTTAATTTTTCCAATAATAACTTCATTATTCAAAATTGGAGTAAAAATTCGGATAATATTAACAGTCTTATCTTTAATTTCTTTACAAGCTTGAAGTAATGAGTCAATTGAAGAGTCAATTTCAATTTCTTGATAAAAAATTTCCTTCTTCTCACGTAAAATATCAAATTCACCAGAAACTCTAGATTTTATTCTATTTTCTAATTCTGATACTGCTCTTTTTGCTCCTGATGCATTATCTCTTATTTTTATCAAAGTTTCTTGAATTTCCTTAATTTCTAATGGAATATTTTCAAGAAATTTAAGATAATCCTGATTTCCAGTATAATTGGATTTAATCTTCATTAATTGTTTATTGATTCTCTCCATTTCATCTTGATAATTACATAATATTTGGAAATCTATATTTGATATTGAAAGGATAATATCCTTCTCTAACATTTTAAGCATAATAGCGATTTCTGTAATTTCGAGTTCGTCTTCTTTTTTATTGATATCTAAAGCTTTGTTAAGTTTCTTAATAACACTTTTATTATTCAAGATTGGATCGAAAATCATAACAATATTATAAATTTTCTTTTTAATTTCTTTGCATATTTCAAGTAATCCATCAGAAGTAGGCTCAATTTTAATAGCTTGGTAAATATTACCAAATTGATCTAGAATATCATAAAAATCATCAGACAATACATAGTCATCATCTCCGACTTCATATATAAAGTGATGTACCATCCCACTCACCTCACATCTTACTTCTTTTAGCTTAGTAAGACCTAATTCAAAATCTCTCCGATTTAGTGATTTAAATCTCTTTGTAATTATACGGAAAAGTGTTTCTTTTGGGGTTAATATTGTGTTTTTTTCAATAGTTATTGTATATTCTCCCATTTTTATAATAAAATTACCTTCTTTTTGATCATATTCTCTATAACTTCTAATATTCTTAAATAACCTGAAGTCTATCACTTTTTCAATAAATTCTTGATCCCAAAGTAATTCAACATCATTCTTGTAAATGTCATCCAAGATTATCGCTCTTTCATATTGATGTATTAGATACTCATCTAAATTGTTAAATAAGTCTTTTCTAATTATGTATAAATAGAGAATCGTGTATTTAGTATTTTTATTATTTAGGATGCTATTGATTAAATTTCTATCATATTCTAAAGATAATTTATTATGTTCCATACCTAAAATCCACTCATTTTTTTTAAACTGTTAAGACAATTCAGCTAAAAAGAGTAAGTAAATAAATTAAGCATTCCTAAAAAATTTTTCGATTTATACCAAAATTTGGCTCTAAACTGTTTCTAAAATTCTTAGAACTCTTTTTTCTCTTAAAAAAAATGTTTTTTATGACTACTATAAATTATTGTAACAAAACTTTTTTGTCATGTTTTTCTTATCTAGTATATACAATTATTAGTGTTTGAATAATGGGAAGAAGGAAACGTAAACAACAAACATATAAAAGAATCAAAAGAGTTCCAAAGATTTTCACATGCCCAAATAACTAAATGGATCTCCCATTTAATATGGATTGCGGTGAAAAATCTGTCAAGGTTAAGAATATTCGGAAAAGCTTAATTGCTACAGTGAAGTGTGGTCATTGTGACTTAACAAAGGATGTTTTAATTAATTCTATATCAGAACCCGTTGACGCTTTTGGAGATTTTATCGATATTCATTACGTTGATCAAGAACTTCAGAGATTAGAAAAACGCGTCGAGAAACTTAAACCGAAAAATGAATGGGGGGAATTAGTTCTAGTTTATTCTATTTTATCGGATATTTGCAAATATAAAGCCGCTGAAGCCTTAGATGATGAAGACGGTGTCAACCTTGACGTAGTTAATAAATGGAAAATGAAAGCAGAAGAATATAAAAGGTTAGAAAAGGATGCATTACTCCAACTAGACTCCCTTGAATTAGAGAAGGGAATAAGAACAGATGACGAGTCTTTATTTACAGAGCACGACGAGAGTGACATGAAGAAGGCAAAAAAAATCGAAGATATTTTTGACGATCCAGGCTTTCTTGAATTCTAATATCGTTAAAATCGACTCCCACCTGAATAATTAAAAGTCTGGGTTCAAAATTTCCTTTTTAATAGTTTTAGGAATATTTTTCCATAATGGAAGTTTCACTATCAATTTGAAAAACTGTTTTCGATTTAATTTTCGGTTTATTATTAGATAGCTCCAGTTATTAAATGCTAATTTATTAAAAAGATTCATTAGATTTACTCCGAAGGGATTAAACCTTGAAGTTAATATACTTGCTAAATACCCTCCCAACCGTTTTGTTTGAGGAACTGATTCTGGATAAACTGACTCTGAAAGAGCTCTATTAAAAATTTCATAAATTGAAAAAATAGGAATAAGGTTGTCTATGTATTCGTTTACAACTTTTCTATAACTTAAGTCATCCAACGATAAAACAGAGAGATCCTTTAGTTTTTTCAAAGCAAAATTGAAATGTTTCTCCTTAAAATAAAGCCACATAGTCCCCATTTTGTCTTTAAGTTTAACCAGTTCATTGGTAACTTCCATTTCTTTGAAAGAAAATGAGTTTATTTCTTCGAATTTTTTTATATAGAGTAAAAAAATTGAATCCATTGATAGGTTATTAGAATCAGTAATGAAATCATTTCGTTTCTGATTTTGAAGATAGATTTCGTCACTAATAGTTTTATGAATCGTATGGGTATAAAGGGGTGTTGTCCATAGCATCTTCACAATTATTTCCATAAGTCGAATATGAAGAGAACATTCTTGAATTTTAGAAAATTTTTGAGAAATTTTCAAACTTGGAACTGAAAATGATTTAGTTTGATCGATCCTAAATTTAATTCTATCGATTCTCTTTAAATTACTAATAAAATCTTTTCTTAGCTGTTTAAAGCGGATGATCTTTCTTTTTATCAACTTTTCTGTTGCCAATAAGTTATCTAAATAGTCGTAAAAATTCACGTTGTATTTACGAACGATAGTATCATGCGTAATTAACGGTACGCTAATTGTATCTTTTGATTTTTCGCTTTCGACAGACATTGCATGATCTCCTACAGAATAAGAAAATATAACGCTATCAAGTGCATTTTCTAAACTTGAAAACACACCAAGTGTTTTTGGGTCTTGCGTGTAATAACCGTGTAAAAGGGTGTCAATTCCTTTAAAAAGGTTGTCTTTATACTCTGATATAATTACAGATTCAAATTCTCCAGGGTGATGTCTTGTAATTCCATATTTTTTTCCAACAAGATAAATCGCTTGATTTGCTCTGTGACAGATAGTGTGGCTCCATTTAAACAAAGGTTCTAAAAATTTACCTATAGTTAAGATATACCCATAGAATTCTGGACCAAAATAAATGGGGAATCCGAAACCTCTAGAAGTTGAATATGTGAATTGGAAAACATTCCTCGTTTTTTCTCCTTTTAAAAATCCAGGAAATTTGTAATGGAGCGCTAATCTAGGAAAAAGCGCTCCAAAACCTAATTTCATCCACGCCTCAAATAAAATTATACTATCCGGAAATTTGAAAGAATCTTTCTTGACAATCAAATCGTCACTTAAAGAGTTTAAAGCTAGCGGAACGGTGTGAAGCCAATCTCCATCATTTTTAATATTTTTTAACTCATCTTTAGATCTTTTTAGTGCAAGAGGTTTTAGTTTTTTTTTGATCTTTGCTTTTTTATAATAATAATTATTTAAAACCCTCACGAGGGACGTAATTTCTAGGATTTGTCTTTGTAGATCGTGAGCAACATTTACCTTGTTTACTTTTGAACTATTAATGATAATTCTTACACCAAAGAAATCTAATCAAAACAGAACACTTCTTATAGTAATATATTTTTTTTTTTAGTTTTAATTTTAATTGATTTTAAAAACACTTAGGTTAATATTTAAAAGTGAACGACTGAAACTAAATCGTCTTCAAGTTAAACCATATTTAAATATATAGAGAAACTTTTCTTCAATCGCAAAGGTTTGGAGCGAATTTATTTTAGAAAAATAAATCGTAAATTAACTAGCCGGATTGATTTCTCTTAGAAAAAAGCTGCTTTAATTCGCCCATTATCGCTCCTCTTAAGCTCACAGGGCTAGCTGGACGAGCACCTCCTGGTGGTGGCGGACCTCCAGGTGGACCCCCAGGCGGAGATGGTGGACCTCCGGGCGGACCTCCAGAAGGAGGTGGTGCGTTGTTTGGAGAAGTAGGTGCAGCGATTACTGGGGATGCCCCAACACCCCTGGTCCGTAATGCTGATAAATCATTGTTAATCGTAGTAAATCGCGACTCCAATGTAGATATTTTTTGATTTACGGTAGCTAAAGACTGATCTACTAAATCGGGTATTTTTAGAATTACAGACATCATTCTTTCAACAATGTCTCCAAATGCGTTTAGTTTTTCTTCTATTGGAGCCTTTTTTGCTTCTTGCATGAAATTTGCGAATTCTTCTGCCATTTTATTCTCTCTAATTTAATAATTGCGATTTATCTAAGTATTTTTTCTAATAATTATATATTTGAACTATTTAATAAATTTAAGTTCATACTTGATAATTTGTACAAAAATAAAATAAAAAAAAGTTTAAAGTCAGCTTGATTTGTTGACGCTATTTTTCAAATTTACCCACAATTCATCTACTTCGTTCTTAACCTGCAAAAATTGGTCTATTTTTTTTATTAAAATATCTCGGGCACGATCAAAGTCTCTTTGCAAATCGTTCAATCCAGACTCTAAAAGTTTCATTTTTTCTCCTTCGATTAAATTGTTTTTTTTTTTCTCAACAGATAATGCTTTTTTGATGACCATGCTTCTTTTGTTTGCTACTTCGCTTAATGCCGAAGCAAATTCGTATTTTTTTTCGACTAAGTAGTCTTTTTTTACGGCGAGGTTTTTAATCGAATCAATATATTTGTTGTTTACTTCTATGTATTCATCGTTTTTGTGGATGATATCTTGGTATAATTTCACTTCTTTATCTTTAATATTTGATCTTCTCTCTCGTACTAGAGTTTGCATGTGTTTCAATACATCTCTAAATGTTCTATTAAGCATTTCTCGAGTAAGTGTTGCTTTTTTTAAATTTTCGGCGTATTTTTTTTGAGAATCAATTAATGTACTCTGAGTTTTTGCTAGTTTCCTTATTTGGGTCACTAATTCTTTTTCCATACTTGATAATTCAAGTTCATCTTCATGCGTTATAATTGGACTCATTACAATCAAACTAAAAAAATATTGATTAATGTTAAATTGCTATACTCTTCTTATATAAATTCATAATTATAATTTTTAGTCTTTTTATTAAGTTACAATTTATGAGGAAATAAGGCAGTGAGTATATTATCTTTATAATTTGCTTTAATTACCTCTACTTCAATAAATTTTCCAATTAGTTCATCCGAAAAAACAAGTGGTTTTTTCAATAATACCTTTATCCCAAGAGAATTATGGATTTTACCAATACACTCATTTTCCCACCTTCCCCTGGAAACTATTTCTATTTTAATTAAGTCTTTTTTCTTAAGATTCAAAGTTGATACGCTTTTTCGTTTATGAATTCCAAAATCTTTAGGGCCAAGTTTTAATTTTATCTTGAATTTTTTCTCCAACCTAGATAAATATAAATAAAAATAATCCCAAGATTTTGATTGTACTTTTTTTAGGGTTCTACCAGTCTTGTAAATTAAATATTTCTGGATACCTATTTGTAATTGACTCTCTGAATATCCCTCATTCCTTACATTAAGAACAAATTCTATAATTTCTTCAATATCCTTGTCGTTTTCTCCGGGAAACCATACTGGTGCGATCAACACCTGTATGTTGGAGTTCATCAGTGTATAAATATTTTTAATAAGCTTGTCGATATCATACTGAGTACAATTACATAGATAACGATCCATCTCCTCTTTTAAACTATTTAAGCTTATGTTAATCCGAGTGAGTTTGGATTTTTTTAATTTATTAATAACTGGTTTCGAAAGTAATAAGCCATTAGATTGCATTGATGTAATTGAGATTCCTTTGATACCTGAGAGTTTTTTTAAAAGGTTTTCGAGTTCTTTGTAAAGTAATATCTCTCCATAAGGTGAAAGGTGAATTTCGAGATTATAATCTCCTTTTATTCTGACAAGATCTAGAACTTTTTCAATTAAGTAGTTGGAATCTACGACGAAGTTAGTGTCGTAATTACCAGAACTTACAAAACAGTACTTGCATTTGAGATTACAAAGAGTAATTGGTTTAAGTTCGATTACATTTGTCCCTCTATCAATGATCCCTAAAAAATCTACTCCCATTAGAGGGATTTTCGAGGTTTTGTCTATATATTGTATTTTATCATTCATTGTTAGAATAAATGGTATGATTTTATAGTTCTTAAATTTTAAATCTTAAAATAGCGACGATAGAGCCCAAATCAATTATTTGTTGCCCTGTTGGGTGTTCGCTACTTAATATATGGATTTCTCCACCTATAGATTCTACACCGTTTAAAATTTGTTCTATTCTTAATTTCTGTTTTTTTGATGCGCCTCTTATAAGAATATCAGCGCAAAATAGTTCTTTTACTGCTCTTTTTTCAATAGCATTCGAGATTTCATCGAATCCAATTGCAATTAAATCTGAATTAGTACTGAACAGCTGTAAAATTTCCTCAATTTTCTCAGCTTCAAGGAAAATTTTAACATTTTTCTTTAGGAGTTTGAGTTCTTTTGATTTAAGAGTTTCTAGGATAGCACTTTCAGTTCCAGAACTAGCTTGAATGCTTATGATTTTCGGCAACCTTGTTATTTGAGCTTTTTCTTTAATAAATTGTGTAAAGCGATTCTTTGTGCTCCCAGGGCCACATATTATAATGATTTTTAAGTCTACACTTTCTGTTTTTTCTTTAATTATACTACTAATATCACTATAGAATTCTTCAAACGCTTTATTTCGATAAGATTGCTCGTATCTTTTACCAGGTATATTTTTTTTTATTGTAGCGACTCGATTATGGCTATAATTTGTTATGAGAGCGATCGTTGCTAACCCTGTTTCGATCGCAATTATTAACATGACAAAATCAGTTTGAAATCGAGGCGATTTCCTAAGGCGTTTAATCTCACTTTTTAACCACTTAGGTTTTTTAATTGTTAATTTTTGCCTTGGTTCTATATTTAATGTATGATATGTCCCGTATGAAACAAAATCCTCTGGCCCTTCTAAGATAGTTCCTTTCACTCTTAACCGATTTGAAAATTCGTGGAATGCGATAGAATCGACCTTTATTTTCAATTTCATTTGTTTTCTTTCTCCTTTTGAACCTTCTTTTAATACTATTCTACGGTTTGTTCGTGCAGTTATATGGTCGTTTTTGGCAATTATATTATAGAGCGTCCATAGATCGTTTAAATCTTCGGTTCTTAATGAAATGATTTCCTCCTTTTTATCAATATCCAGAATTTTCATTGGGCACTTCAAACTCAAAATTCTTAATTTTTATAATTAACCCACACAATTAAGTTTAATACATTTAAATTGGATCTTGCTTAGGGATTTGTGAGTTAACTAAGAATAAAGAAAAAAATAATAAAATACAAAAAACACATAAAATTTAATCTTTTGCTCCTAAGGCTTCTTTAACTTTTTCTAATTCTTCCATTCGTTTCTTTTTCTCTTCTTCACGCTTTTTCATATCCTCATCGTCAACCTTTTGGAGAGTAACACCTTTTTTAATTTCATCTTTTAATTCGTTACCTAAGGGCGTCATAATCACTCAATACTTTTAGTTTTGTTTCCTTTTTTGAGCACATTATTAATGCGTTCTATACAAAATTTATAATAGAATTTATTTATAAGTCTTGGTTTTTAGAAAATGATTAAATGTTCAATATCATTAAGTAAGCGCTTTGCTTATCCCGATAATAGTTTTCTATTCTTTGGACAATTCGAAAATTAAATTTTTGATACAAGCTTATAGCAGCTTTATTTTTAGAGTTCACATTCAATACAATTGTTTTTATCTTATCCAATGCAATCACTTTTTTCAGGGTGTATTTTAAAAGAAAACTCCCATAGCCTCTTTTTCTTTCCCCGTTTCTAATTAAAAGGTTAATCATGTTTACGCTATCGTCTCGATCTTGAATAACAATGATGAATCCTATGATATCGTTCGATAGTTCGTCATTAATGAGCTTAAAAAAATATTCGTTCTTTAATATCAAATTAAGAATTAAATCTTTAGAAAATGAGTCCTTCTTAAAAGATTTTCTTTCTAAATTGTAGATTTCATCTAAATCCTCAAGAGTAACGGTATCAATAATCATTTAATCCCATCTCTTCTTTGAATACCTTGATAGGTGTTTTTTCCGTTATTTGGTGGTATTTATCTCCTCGAAACGGTGTCATTTCTATTATATTTCCTTTTAAATTGTGTTGAATTAGTAAATCCATAAAAAATTCTTCCAAAACAAACTTGATAGGTAATTTAATATTAGTTGCTTCGTGAGAGAAGATGTTTTGAGGGATTTTTAGTTCATTTAATAAAAGATTATAAAATTCTTTAATATCCCTCTTCTTGCCTTCTAATAGAGCGTATAAAAGCAAACCATCTCTCGTGATTTCTTCGTATGGTAATTTAATAGTTTTTGCTCGTCGTAAATACCTTTCTCTCAATTGCCAATAATCCTTAGCTATAATCGTACAAAAATGAATTTTTATTGAAACTTTTGGAACGATATCATGTATGAGCTTAATTGCATATTCTCTACTATTCTTTACAGATGCTATTGTACCTGCTTCCAACTTGAAATTTCGGTCTTTAAGGTTTTGACTATTTGGTAAACAATACTCAAATTCATTCAAATTGATAAAATCTGCGTTTATTTTATTCAAATAAAAAATGAATTCTTTCACATTTTCTACATATTCCACTTCTGGAATCACAGGAACTTCAGCTCCTACGGTCATACTCTTGTTTAATGCAAATTTTATCACTTTCCAATTTTCTCTTGATGGGTTGAATCTAATTTCGTCTAACTTTGCACGAGCGAGTTTAACAGCTATTTCTTCGCTAAAATTAAGACCGTTGGTATAAAGGTGAATATGAAACTTTTTTCCTTTATTTTCTTTGATAAATTTGATATATTCTAGCGTTATTTTTAAGTTAGGTTCATATAAAGGGTCTCCACCCGTAATACTCATGCCTTTCGCGTTAATAGCCTTAAGTTCGTGTAGAATCTGATCTTTAGAAGATATTTGAATCTCATTTATATAAGTATCCTTCTTACCTTTTCGTTTTTCAGAAATCGGGCAATACCACCAACAATGTTTTGGATTCTGACAGATTCCATTAAGAAATAATACTGCTTTAGTACCCCTTAAACATTGCTCACATCCTTTAGGAATTCCCCTTTTTTTTATGTAAAATGTGTGTGCTTTAGATTCTACAATAACTGGTTCTCTCATCTCTGTAACAACTTTTTTCTCACAATAGATTTTTTATTAGCTAATTTTTTTAAAACGAGCTCTGTTGTTTCTGGTATTGCAATTGGTCTCCTCAAAAATACGCCTGTTTTTCCAAACTTTTCTCTTTTTAAAAGAATTTTTTTTCTTTCATTAATTAAATCAATACTAACATTCAATTGCTTCGCAGCTAAATGTTCATTTCCAATAATCGAATATTCTTCATGTCCATCAGTAATAGGTTGAATTAGGACTAACCTTTTATCGATTCCAGGCACCCTAATACTATTTTTTACCTGGTTTAGTTTAATTTTTCCTCCAAAATCGTAAAATTCTCTTGATTTTTTATCGAACTTAGATAATGGAATTGTTATACTCTCTAACTCGTTTAAATAAATGTAGAGTTTCAAAGTGTCAGCGGGAGTTGCCATAATAATTTCTCTGAAGTAATTATTAAAACCATTCTTTTCGAGTATTATTTCGATTTGATACGGAGCAATTAATTGTATTAAAACAATATCTATATCACTATCATTATGAACATCTCCTCGAGCAATACTACCATATATAAATGGGTTCAAACCCTCTTTAGTGAACATTTCCAATAGTAGTTTAGATCTTTCTCTTTTGTGTTGTAAAAGTTTCAAGTGATTTTCAGAGTATGTAACGGTATTAAAATGATCTCTTAGAATTTTATTTTGTTTCATTAGAAATTAATCGTTTTTATCTTATTTACTATTTCTCTATATATCTAATTATTACGCTTAAAAGTAATGTTTCATAATACTTGAATGTGCTTTTAGCTTTTTGAATAATGGTATGTTTGCTGTTTTTAAATGTTTCATTATTTAGTAGTATCTTTTTTACATTCTTGTTTTTAAAAAATGGATTTAAATTCTCACTAAATATCGTAATTATTTTAGAAAATTTGTTAGAATCGTTTAATAAGGTTGAAAGAGCTTCCAGGTTATAGGATTTTAAGCGGGGATTAATCAAAATTATGTTCCTACAATAGTCGTCTTTCAAAAGAAGATTCAAAGGTAATAATTTTTTTGTAAAATCAATAACATTATAAATTTGACTCAACACGTTAATATCTTGATTGTAAATCATTACAATAGCAGGAAAAGCTTGTTGCAACTCTTTTTCGATATCTAATTTCAATCGTTCCGTTAAGTTTTTAGTTAACATTTTAAACCGAAGGCTTATCACATTATATCCCGATGAACAAAATGCCTCGGTAAGTGCTTTCAACAACATAAGTTTTCGATACCTTCTTATCAAGATTATTGTCGGTTTTATTAAATCTTCTTGCTGAAAAACGCGAGGTTTATTCAAATTGCACTTTTTTATAGATATAGACGAAAGCTTATCGTTAATATCCAGAAGGTTATCAACTCTCCTAATCGTTGAAGCATTTGAAAAAAAAAATCTCCACCTATATATTTCTTTAAGTACCTTTACACCGATTAAAAGCAAGGTTAATAATATAATTATGATAATATCAACTGTAATCCAATCAACTTGAAAGATGTCAAATGTCATTATATTTACAATGCAGTACTTATATTAATCTACAGTTCGTTAATCCAATCCAAATAATTCTTAGATCCCTTCTCGATTTTGAAAGCAACGCATTCGGGGTTCGAATAACTATGAACTTCTCTGATTTTTTGAATTATAAAGTCGCAATTTTTTTCAGTAGTTTTAATTATTAATAGTAACTCGTTATTTCTTTCTATTTTTCCTTCCCACCAATATATAGAAGTTAAATTAGGTATGATATTTACGCAGGCTGCTAATTTATTTTCTACTAATAAGTTTGCAATTTTTGTACCCTCTTCAAAATTAGGTACAGTAACAAAAAATGTGTAATAATCCATCTTTTTCCCTTAGGTATGATATCTGATTCTAATAATGAACAAACCAATTTCAATCTAATTACGATATAAAAATTCATAAACAAAAAGAATTAAGCTAATACTCATTTATAAATCATTTTTGCATAAGGGAGAAAACACAGATTTTAATTTTAATATTTCTTCTATGCTTTTTTATCTAGGAATTGCTATTTTTTCTTAAATGAAATTATAAATAGTAGAACTTATATTATTAATAAAAAAAAAATATTTATGCTATAAGGAGTGGATTGTAATCCTTCATAATGTTTACCTAATATCAAATTTTACGGGCATTTGTTTAATCCATAGAAAGTATGGGACGATAGAGTTTAATCAAGATTTAGTATCTGGTTTTTTAACAGCATTAAAAGATTTTTCAGTGGAGTTCTCGAAAGGATCGGGTGAATTGAAAATCATTGATATGCAAATATTCTATCTCCTTCTTGTTTTTAAGGAAGGAATCCTGTGCACAGCAGCTGCTGACAAGAATGACGATTCTAAAATAACACATAAAATATTAAGCGATATTATTGACAAATTCCTGGAAAAGTATGGAAACCTAATGAAAGATTGGTCAGGAGATGTTAGGATGTTTAAAGGATTTGAAAATGTTATGGATGACATGTTAAAAAAAGGTCACATAGCAGAAGTCCCAATAAAGATTCCTATTTTAAAAATCTATGAAAAAGACTTTGTAAAATCTCAGAAATTTCTAAATAAGAAGGGTATGGTGCTTTCGGAAGAAGATTTGCGGAAAGTGCGAGACCAGAAACCCGCATGGGCTTCAAAACGTCTTCCTACCCAAGTAATCGTTCAGGGTTTTTTAAACAAGGAACAGTATAAGATTGCTCATTTGGCCGATGGTTTTCACACTGTTGCAGATATAGCAGAGGAAGCTGGCGTTCCAAAAGCGGAGATTGATGTAATGATCGATGATTTAGATGATCTTGGCTTGCTCAAGTTTATTGATGTAAAATAATACAAATTTTTTCATAAAACCTATAACCTACATATTCTAATTTCTTGAATCTGAGTTGGCTTATTTTTCTATTTTTATTAAATTAAATAAGCTTGTCCTATTAAAATTGGTAAACATAAAATTTATGAAAAAAATTTCACTAATCTAATTAGTATGAATGTGAATAAAATAGATGAAAACATCTACGAAATCCCTCAAAAAACTTTAATGGCTCGAGTGGAAGGAAAGATCGCAAAATTTCAAATGAAAGTACCAGTCCATATTTATGCTAACGATTACATTTTAGAAAAAATTAAAAACGATAGAACTTTGGATCAAATTAGTAATGTAGCTTGTCTCCCCGGCATACAAAAACACGCTATCGTTCTCTCTGATGCACACCAAGGCTATGGGTTTTGTATTGGGGGTGTAGCAGGAACAGACGCTTATTCTGGAATGATTTCCCCAGGTGGTGTAGGATACGATATAAACTGTGGTGTGAGAATTCTAAGAACAAATCTTCACCTTAAAGATATTGAAAGTTCAATTCCTAACCTACTAGACACTATTTTTAAGAATATACCATCCGGATTAGGAAGTAAAGGAAAATTAAGCATCAATTCCTCGGAATTAGATGATGTTTTAGATAACGGCTTAAATTGGGCATTAGATAATGATTATGCTATAAAAGAGGATTTAGAGCATTGCGAAGAAAACGGTGTTTTGAAAAACGCTGATTCGAAATTAGTATCTCAAAAAGCAAAGCAAAGAGGAATAAAACAACTCGGTTCTTTAGGAAGCGGTAACCATTTTCTCGAAATACAAAAGGTTGATGAGATTTATAACGAGTCAGTGGCAAAGAAGTTGGGAATCATTGATAAAGATCAAATAGCTATCATGGTTCATACTGGTTCTCGGGCTCTTGGTCATCAAGTGTGCACGGATTCACTTAGAAATATCGAACAAGCAATGAGAAAATACAAAATAAAAGTACCAGATCGCGAATTAGCTTGTGTACCAGCCGATACTCCGGAGGCAATGCAATACTTGAAAAATATGGCGTGTGCTGCAAATTTTGGGTTTACTAATCGCCAGTTAATAACGCATTGGCTAAGAGAATCGTTCCAAAAACATTTTAAAAGGAGTTTGGACGATCTGGACTTTAAATTGATTTATGGTGTTTGCCATAATATCTTAAAGATAGAAGAACATGATGTTGACGGGAAAAAAATGAAATTAAATGTCCACAGAAAAGGCGCAACGAGAGCCTTCCCACCAGAGCATCCAGATATACCCCGTGATTATAAAAGTATAGGTCAACCAGCTTTGATTCCTGGAACTATGGGAACCGCTTCGTATTTATGTGTGGGTAGAAAAAAAGCAATGGATCTTTCTTTTGGTTCTACAGCTCATGGATCTGGGCGTTTGATGTCAAGGTCTAAGGCAACGAAACAATATTGGGGCGCTAAAATAAAGGAAGATCTAAGGAAAAAAGGAATTACCGTAAGAGCTGCCTCGCCTAAAATAATTGCGGAAGAAGCTCCTGGAGCATATAAAGACATAGATCAGGTTGTCCAAGTGAGCCAAGATCTCGGCATTGTGGAAAAAATTGTAAGGTTAGTTCCAATTGGCGTTGTAAAAGGGTAAATATCAACTTCTTCTTATTTAAATTGAATTTTCCAAAAAAAGAAATATTTTTTTTATTATTTCATGATAAAATTTTAAATGATATCATTATCCAAAAAATATTTCGAAGTTAAATATCAAATACTATATCTATTATGGTGCTTTCGTATTTTTCTTCTATATTTAAGAAGGAATAAGTTATGGCCTTAACTTCAATTCCTATTTCGTGCTTATCTAAGTCGAATTTTTCACCTTTTAGAGTAGCATGCAACTTATAATTATCGTTGAATTTTTCAATTGAATGCACATAGATTTGATTAAAAACAAGCTCATCAACATCAAAAATATATAAAAATTCAGAAAGAAAATCAAATAATAGGGCTTCTTTATCCTCAGCCACAACAGTTATTTCTCTTTCGACTATAGGAGTTATTTTTATTAAGTTTGGTGTTATTGTCGCCATTAAACTATAAGCAGTTTGCGAAAAAGCTTCTTCTAATGATGATCCCCAACTTCTTACCTGAACATCTGCAGTATGCTCTCTAAACTCAAATCCTGCTTTTTTCATGTGAAACCTAATTTTTTTCATTATAAAATTACTATAAATAGTCTCGTTTAAATTTAAACTTTTTGTTGTCTGATTTAATTTTCCTAGGAGTTTAAAATAATAGTTCTGAAATTGTAATTATATGTTGAGTACAGTTCATAACGCATTTGTTTATAATTTGCTTTTTTATCAAAAGTTAACTATAAAAAAGAAGTTTTCAAATGAAGAGCTTTTACTTTTTCACTTTTTTCATGAAATTACTAAGGTTTTTCCGCAAAATGTGATTGTAGTAAACGAATTTGTTTTTTTTTTCCTAAAAAATGAAAATTATTTTAGTGCAAAGTCAAAATTACCCTATCTTCGAAAGAAATTTCAGCATAGGAAAATCATGATTGTACGGGAAGAAGACGTACTAGTTAACTTAGTTTATGGGTTTTTTCCAGATCCTTATATTCACACAGTTATAATCGAAAGAAACAATTATACTGGAAAAATGTATGTAATGGTAGGTTTTCTTTCGTACGAGGAACGAGGAATAGCTGTAGGTTGTAACGGTAATTACATAAAAGCAGTTAACGAGATTTTCGAACGGTGCGTTATTTTTGTTAATAACACCAGATTTCAAGTTAGAATTAAGTGTGATGTAGTTAAAATATAAGCATTTTTATTACCAAGGCACATCTTTTAAATTAATTAGATACGCTATTGTATTAGATATAAGGCTTACAGAGGGGGTTAAAATGAGAAGAAAAATAACGATGTTCATATCTGGGATCAAGTATAACCCTGGGAAAAAAATAGCTGGTATTAAAGCAAAAATCAGAGCTCCTACCGCAAAATCTAATTGATCTACGATCCAAAAAGGCGCTCCACTTTTAATATTAAACCTTCTTTTCAGAAAAGATCCAGCTAAATCTCCAAAAGCTGCACCATATGAACAAAAGACAATCCTAAAAAGTATAATAACTATTCCTATTGGAAATGAACCTCCAACAAAATAATACTGATAATAAGATAATTCAGAATATAAAATGTAAACTCCATAAGAAGCACCCTCAATTGGAATCTGTTGTATTACGGGCCATAAAATAAAAAATAGCAAGAATAATGCGCTGCTTAAGGGTATCCCTATGTATAAAGGTCCTTTGACAAGTCCAGATATTGTTTTATGATCTCCTAAAATTCTACGGCCATCGCGCCAAAATTTTCCCTTATCTAATGGTTTTCCACCACCGACAATAACCATTCCTGCGTTCGAAAAATATGCTGGGACAATAAAAAGCATACTAAAAATTAAAGTCGCTAACCAATCAGCCCATGTAAAGATGATAGAGATAATCAGAAAGTTAAAAAAAAGCAAACTGATAAACATTAAAGTCAATATTATAGCGAGCTTTATATCTCTTCGGTTAATATCACCCTTATTATTTCTAGACATAAATTTTCAAGTAATTAAAATGAATATGTTTAATAATTTTTAATTAAAATTAAATTTTGGCAAATATAACAAATTATACTAAACCCTTAATAATATTGCTTCATAAATAATTATCTTTTAAAGTTCCGACAATATTATTATAAACTATCGATTTGATCGCTGCAAATCAAAACTAGCATATTAAACCTTTAACATATTATGCTTACTTTTTCGATTAATAAATAAATTTAAATAGCGCGGAATCGAAATATCAAATATTGACATTATTTCGAGTGGAAAAAATTTACATGGTGGGAATTGGTGTTGACTAACCATAATGAAAAAGGCATGTATTCATTCAATATCGATAAATTTTACCGGAATTACTTAAAAGGTCCGAAACTTTTTAAAAAACGAGAAGCTCTCGAACCATCGTTTATTCCTGATGAATTACCTCACAGGAATTCGGAGATCGAGAAGATAGCTGGCATAACTGCTTGTGCGCTAAAAGGTGATGTTCCCTCCAATTTTTTGTGTTATGGGATGACTGGTACGGGTAAAACGGCTACTGTAAGGTACATTTCACAAAAACTTGCGCAACATTGCTCTACAAAACCTCCTTGGTGGGTATATATTAATTGTACAGTAGTGTCTACACCTTATAGAATCTTAGCTCATATCTACAATACGATAGTTGGTAAAGAAAAAATCCCATCAACGGGTTTACCTAAAGACGTAATTCTCAAGAAATTGCTAGGTTTATTGGACCAATATATCAAAGATAGCATATGTTTTCTTGTATTAGATGAAATAGATATCCTAATTGAAAAAAAAGGAGGAAATGAAATCTTGTATAACTTAACGAGATTAAATGAGAACTTAGATCACTGTAGAACGAGTGTTATTGGGATTTCTAATAAGCTAAAATTCATGGAATTCCTCGATGCGAGAGTTACATCTAATCTAGAGGAAGAAGAACCAATTGTCTTTCATCCTTATAACGCTAACCAACTCTACGATATCCTTAAATTAAGAGCAGATGTAGCTTTTCAGGAAGGCGTTATTGACGATGGAGTTATAAAGCTATGTGCAGGTTTAGCAGCAAAAGAACATGGTGATGCGAGAAAAGCTCTTCAATTATTAAGAAAAGCTGGAGAAATCGCTGAACGAAATCAAACTAAAAAAATAATGGAAAATCATGTAGAAAAAGCTCAAAAAGATATAGATAAAGATCACATTGTTGAATATATCTTTTCGATGCCCCTTCAAGTAAAACTAACTTTAACGGCCATCTTTTTATTGTCAAAATACTCTAAAGAACACATAATTACTTCAGGCGATATCTACGAAGTTCATTCAGAATTAGCACAATTCATTCCAAATGTGAAACAATTGACGCATAGAAGGATTAGTGACTATGTTAATGAATTATCGTTATCAGGATTAATAATAACATATACAAAATCGATGGGTCATTATGGACGAACGAAAATTGTAAAACTTGACATCGATTTTAACTTAATAGAACGAGTTTTGTCTCAGATTAAGAAAATAAAAGAGTATCGATTATTGGATTATAAACCGATAATACTCCAGACCGATAAAGTTAAGATAAAGAATATGGTGTTTAAAAAGCTAATTTAAGCAAGGAAATTCCAATTATTAATATCTTTGGTAATACTCTCAAGAATGTACGACGCTAAATCTGCGTTTTTTATTTTTAAGAGGAGAAATAATTTCGCTAAGTGTTTACAGAATTTTTTATTTACTGCTCTTTTAGTCCGAAAATCATGACAATTATGTTTTATCACTTTTTCACTTATGTTTATATCAATGTTATACGGAATCTTCTGAGAACCCTGAACTTCAGCTTTAATAATTTTTTGACCAGAATCGATTATTCTAAATTTATATGCGCTGTCAGACTCTGCTACCGCTCTATTTATAGTTCCTTTATCAAGTAAAGCTTTTAATAAAATTTTGAACTTGTTTATGCCATTTTTTTTAGAATCATCGCCGAATTCGTTGAGATCGTTGACATCTTTTATCTTTTTTGAAATGTTTATTTTTCTCTTTTCATGCCATTTGTTTAACTCGAGAGCTAAAGATTCTGATATTTTAATTTGCCCATCGCTTTCTATAATTAGATAACCTTTATGAATAGCTATATTCATGAATTCCTTTGCCTCTTTAGGCGAGAAAAGAAATAGCTCAAAAGTAATTTTGTGTGATAAATCATCTCGACTTAAACTTGGAAGCTCTATTATTTTCCAAATATGTAAAACCATTTTTGAGGTATTTCCCCGTGGAATAGCAAAATTCAATTTAAAACACCCAATACAATTAAATGTAGAAGAATTTAATTAATTTTTTTAAAATCGAGTGATAAAAAATCTAAAGAATCCAACTCAATTACTGGTACTATACCTGGAGTAGGTATTATCCCAAAACTTTTCATAAAGTCAGTTTGAGCTTGAAAACATCCAGAATTTACGAGAGTTACATTCCTATATTTTCCTATCCCGTTTATATGTATGTGTCCTGTATGAAAGATATCAGGAATCTTTTCTACTATTAGATGATCAGTGTTTACAGGTGCTATTTGCGTTTTTTCACCAAATATTGGAGCAAGATGTCTACATATTAGAAATTCCTTCATGGTCTCGATCGGTTTATTTATGTCTAAATCATGAATGAATCTATTAATATCGTGCATTCCCTCCCCATGATATATAAGCGTGTTGACATTATGAGTTTTAATTAAAGAAGGGTTGCCCAGACATTTGATTCCCATGTTAACTAAATCTTCGCAATATTTCTTGGGTACTGCGGGTCGTGGTATAGCATTTCTTACTGGTTCGTGATTTCCAGAAACAAAAAATATTTTAATATAATCCGGAATTTCCAAAAGAAGATCTGAAGCTTTTTTGAATTGTTTATAAATATCTGCGATAACGAGATCTTCTTGTTGGTTAGGATATATACCTACTCCATCAATTAGATCGCCATTGATGACTAAGTATTTTATTCTTCCAGCCTTTTCTCTTAAGAGTTTATTTTTACTTTTACCGTTTAAAAAATTAATAAATTTAGCAAATAATCCTTCTTCAAACTCTTTGCTTCCAATGTGAATATCTGAAATTAAAGCGATAGAGAGAGGATCAGGAGATAAATTAGGTTGAAAATCTGTCGGAATATCTATTTTTGAGATGTAGGAAGCAAAAATTATTCCTTTTCTCCCATTTTCACCAGGATTATACAAACCCTTAACGAACAACATCTGATCATTGAGAGTTCTTTGTATAATTTTAACGGAATCAAAGTTTTCCGATTTGTTTTGAATCAATACACTAATTTTTCCAGTTAAATCCTCCAAAGTAAAAAGAAAATTCCCTTTTTTTGTTTGATGAATATTATCTACTAAACCTAATGTTGATATTTCAATACTATTAGATATCCTAAATATGTTATTGATCTTAGTAGCCGAGCTTACTTCTGGTCTTTTTCTGATGAGATTTCTAAGCTTATTATATTTGTCAAGCGTTAATTCGTAAAAATCATCGTATTTTCCGGTAGTAAATAATTTACTTGAAGGATCTTGAATAACTTCATAGTTAGATTTATATTCTTTAGCGATAGGTTTGAAGGTAAAGATAGATTTGGTGGATTCGAATCTTGGAGTTTTTTTTGTGTTTTTCATTTTGGTAATTTGCTTGGGCAAGAGATCTGCATTAGAACTTTCTTGGTTTTTGTATTCTGTGTTAGATTTTTCAAAAAGGGGTGAAAATTCTGATTGTAGACTTTTATCCCTTAAAAAACCCATAACTACTTCTTGTTGAGGATTGGAATATTCGATGGGTTTTTTCGTTTCTTCTTGTATTAGTAGAGAATTGGTTTTAGATATGGTGCGTTTCAACACTCTTTTAAGTTTTTCGTCTGAAATGTCTTTTATAACAGTTTCGGTTAAGTGACTCTTAAATGAGGGAATAAAACTGGTTTCCTTAATAAGGAGATTTAAGTTTTTCAACTGATTATTCATGGTTAGAATGTTTTCTAACATTGTAGGAGATATATTTATCCCTGAATTTATAAGTTTATTTAAAATAACCTTCTTCTGCTCTGTGGTTCCGGTTTCCAAGTCTGATTCTCCCTAAATAGAATTATTATATTTATTTAAAGATAAAGATAAATTGTTTATTATTAAAGAATAAACAATGTTTATAATTATTAGAAGGGCATGCTAATTTTCATACTTTTATCAAAAACTTTAAATCTCCTCAAATTCAAATAGTACGATTCAACTAACCTATTAATAAAACATTTTATTTTGAACCTAGATATTTAACATTATGTAACCTAATTTTCAACAATAGGATTAATTATCTTATCGGTGTGCGGATTGTATTATGGTAGAAATGAGTAAAAAGGTGGAAGACTACTTTTCTCTGTTGCAAAGAGACATTGATAAGTGCTACGAAATCGCAGAAAAAGCACGTCAAAAAGGACTTGATCCTGAAACTTTTGTAGAATCTCCTCAAGCTAAAGATTTAGCAGGAAGAGTAGAAAAACTTGTAGGACCAAAGGGCGTCGCTGATGTGATAAGAGATTTAAAAAATCAAGGAAAAAACGAAGATGAGATTGTGTTTCAAGTAGTTTCTGACATTCTTAGCCAAAAAATAGGAAAAATTGACTCCTTAGAGGAAAGGGTTGAAAGGGCTATCCGGGTGGGTCTTGCAGTAAAAACTATGGGTGTTGTTAGTGCTCCCCTTGAAGGTATATCAAAAATATTAATACGAGAAGATCACCACAACAACAAATATTTATCTTTATATTTCTCAGGTCCAATTAGGGCTGCTGGAGGTACGACAGCTGCTTTATGCGTTCTGATTGCGGATTATGTTAGGAAACGATCAAATATTCCAAAATATGAAGCGACTGAAGGTGAAATAGGAAGATACGTTGAAGAAGTCAAATTATACGATCGGAGAGTTCACTTGCAATATCCCTCATCTAACGATGAAATTCGATACGCCGTTGAACATTTACCTGTTGAGATAACTGGAGATCCTACTGAAGATGAAGAAGTATCAGCTTTTAGGGGCTTACCTAGAATCGAAACGAATAAAATTCGAGGAGGTGCTTGTTTAGTATTAAACGATGGAATATTACTTAAAGCTCCAAAACTTCTTAAGATTGCTCAAAATATGAAATTAGAAGGTTGGAATTGGTTAGGAAAACTAAAAGATATCGCACAAAAGGATGAGAAGGTAAATAAAAAGGATGATTTAGAGAGCAAATCTACTATTAGAATCACACCTAACTCTAAATATGTTTCTGATATTCTCGCTGGACGACCAGTTTTTAGCCATCCTTCCAAAATTGGCGGACACAGAATACGTTATGGAAGATCGCGTAATACAGGATTAGCTGCGGCGGGACTCCATCCTGCGACTATGACTATTTTAGACGGGTTTATAGCAATTGGAACACAATTGAGAATTGAAAGACCTGGAAAAAGTACCAGTATTTGTCCTGTGAACTCGATAGAATCACCTATAGTAAAACTCAAAAATGGAAACATAGTTAGGATTTCGAGCGCAATAAAGGCAAAAGAAATCTTTCAAGATATAAAAGAAATTCTTTTTCTGGGAGATATTCTCTTTGGATTTGGGGAGTTCTCTGAGAATAATCACAAATTGGTTCCATCTGGGTATGTTGAAGAATGGTGGGCTTTAGAATTAGAAGAAGCATTAAAAACGGAACAAAGATCAAACAGTGATTTAAGTAAATTTATCGAAGATCCTTTTAATAACATTCCCTCAGCAAAAGAGGCCATTAGTTTAGCAAAAAAATTTGCTGTGCCCTTGCATCCTAAATACACTGATTTTTGGGGTAATATTTCCGTAAGTGATTTGAGTACTTTAAGAGAAGCTTTAACTACCAGCTATGATGATAAACTTAAGAAAATAAATTTAAAAAATAGTACTAGCATTAAGGAAATTTTAGAAAGAGCATTTGTTCCTCATATAGTTAATGAAAGTTATATTATTCTAGATGACACAACGACGGAAATATACGAAACAATATTCAATTTAAACCATAAAGAACTTGTTGATATGAAAAATGAAGACAATGTCTTCAATTATTTTTCGAGCATTTCTCCTATCGAAATTAGAAATAAAGCTCCGTATTTTATGGGGACTCGCATGGGACGCCCTGAGAAGTCTGAAAGAAAGAGCATGAAAGGCGTTCAAAGCTTATTTCCTCTCAGCGATAAAGTTGGTAATACAAGATTGGTAAAGAAGGCGATTGAGCTGGAAAGAATAAAAATTGATATATGTAGAAAGAAATGTCCGAATTGTTCATCCATTACTCCATTTAACCTATGCCCTGAATGTGGATTTCATACCGAATTTCAGAAAATATGTCTAAAATGTAATAAATATTACAATAAAAGCGAGGAAAAGTGCCAACAATGCGGAGGCTTATTAAACTCCTCTAAGAAAGCTTCTTTTAATATACGAAATTATTCAAAAACAATACTCAGCTCATTAAATATGTCATTACCGGATAAATTTAAAGGAATTCTAGGATTGACAAATCAATTTAAAGTCCCAGAACCGTTAATGAAGGGAATTCTAAGAGCAAAAAATGGGTTATTAGTGTATAAAACCGCAGAAGTTCGATACGACGCTACAGATATTCCATTAACTCATTTCAAACCTAAAGAAATTGCAACTCCTGTAAGCAGGTTAATCGAATTAGGATATAAATTTGACTATAAAGCTAACGAATTAGATAACGAAAATCAGATTATAGAGCTTCAAGTGCAGGACGTCATCCTTTCAGACGATTGCGCTAAGTACTTTATTAAAATTGCTAAGTTTATAGACGATGAATTAGAATTGTTTTATAATCTAGACAAATTTTACAGCGTCACTAAGAGAGAAGATTTGATTGGCCATTTAGTTGTAGGACTTGCTCCTCATACTAGCGCAGGAATTATCGGTAGAATCATTGGTTTTTCGCCCGCAAGATCGATTTACGCCCATCCCTTTTGGCATGCAGCGAAACGCAGAAACTGCGATGGAGACGAAGATGGGATTATGCTTCTTTTAGATCCATTGTTAAATTTCTCGAGGTATTATTTACCAAACAAAATAGGAGGTAGAATGGACGCTACCTTAGTGATATCCTCTTTATTAGACCCGAATGAAATCGATAATGAAGCTCATAATATCGACACATTGTTTAAATATCCTCTAGAGTTTTATACAGCAACACAAAAATATCTTATGCCATTTGAGCTAGAAAAGAAAATGAATTTAGTGAAAAGCCGGTTAGGAACGTCAGCGCAATACGAAAACCTAGGTTTTAACATACCAACAAACGATATTAACGAAGGTCCTACAACTACAGCATATAAGACCTATGCAAGTATGGAAGATAAAATAAACGCGCAACTGTACCTAGCTAAAATTATAAAAGCAGTCAACGATAAAAAGGTTGCTGAGAAGATTTTGACAACACACTTTAATCCCGATATTATGGGAAACCTAAGAAAATATGCTGTACAGAATTTTAGGTGCGTGAAATGTAACGAGAAATATAGACGTCCACCCCTTTCAAATGCGGGAAAGTGTCTAAAATGTGGAGGTAACGTTATATTGACAGTCAATCGCGGTGGAATTGAAAAATATATCCCAAAAGCTTTAAAAATTAGCAGAGATTTTAATTTGGACGCTTATACTATACAACGGATGGAACTAATAGCAGAATACGTTGAAAGTCTCACGAATAATCCTAAGATTAAGCAACAGAAGTTATCTAATTTCTTTTGAAGAAAAATCCATTACATCAATAGATCTTATTGTAGTATAACAAATTTCCAAGCAACCATTCAAATTTTCGGGGTGGCATTTATCAGGAGTGTCTTTAGAGGAATGTATGAATTTAGAATCTTTTGCAGAATGAAAGTAGGCAACTTGAAACGATGATTTAGTTTTTTTAGCAAATGATCGAAAAGATTTGTGATCTGCTTTAGATCCTAAGATTTTATCAGTCACAGTCATTGGAATATTCAAATCATTTGCGGTTTCTTCAAGTTTTTTATTTAAGTCAAACAAATCTTTCCTACGTCTTAAATGTAATGAGCGTTTGGTTTCAAGTCCTATGTATGATCCGATCATATCTACATTTATGTTGAAAGAACGATTTAAATCATAGTTATTTCTTAAGTAATCGCGGTGTCTCTTACAAAAAGCTTTCGATCCTTTTAAACCCCATTCTTCAGCGCTACTCCATAATACAATTACATCGTAATTTTCAAGGGGATTCCTTTTGAATAATTTTGTTAGTTCAATTAAAATGGCAACTCCACTAGCGTTATCAATAGATCCCTTAGAGCGGTTATTATCGTATATAAGTAAAAAGATAATTGTTGTCATAACAAATTCAACTAACGTAAATGTAAGTATCAACTCAGTTGTTTCTCTCTGTCCTTCAATGAAAAAAATGACGTATACAACAAGCAAAGCGAATATAACATAAGGGATAAAAATAATTCTAAAAAAGAAGAAGATAACTTTTTGTAACCCATACGGAAGATTTGCGGAAAAAGTGTCGTAATGAGCGGACAATATTACAACTGGAGGTTTCTCCTGCTTTTTGGCAGATTTAATTTTTGCAACTACATTTTTTGATTCCTCCTTTCCTACTAACGAGTAATTTCGGAAGCGTGCAAAAACGTACTTGATAGAAAAATAAGCAACGAGTACTAATAACAAACGAAAAATTATCAGATAAGTAAATAAAATGATATAAGTCAGTCTCATAAATATCCTTTTAGCTCCAGTAAAGTCGAAATAATTAGTACTGCATTCTATATCCTCCTTATTCATCTCATTTCTGATGTACAGAGCTGCTTTAGTTTCTCCCGTGGAGAAAGGCGAACGAGTATAAGCTAAAGCCTTAACATGATTTATTGAGGCATCTAGATGATTTAGGTTTAAGCTTAAAATGGTATTCATAAATTTCTCAATACTTGTCAACTTTTTAATATTTGTTTTATATTTTATTTTAGGTTTTATGTAGATTACAGATTAAATAAAAAATGCAGGAGGAGGGATTCGAACCCTCGAACTCCTATGAGACTAGAGCCTCGGTCTAGCACCGTTGACCAGGCTTGGCAACTCCTGCTTGATATTACGAGTAAAAAAAGTTATATTTCTTTATAAGAATTAAATACAAATAAAACTTATTTTAATCGAATTAAATTAATGAAATGTTAAAAATTTTATTTGTTTAGATTCTATTATCATTTAAGTATTTTTTTAGAACTGATTTATATGTTTAAGTACGATAATATTAAAGTTGAGTTAAACGAATCCAATGGAATCGTAACCCTCTATTTTAACAGACCAAAATCAAGGAATGCTTTTAATTTTAACCTTGTAAGTGATTTTTGCTTAGCTATTAATGATTTAAAATCTTTAAAATCTTTAAAATGCCTTATTATCACGGGAATGGGGGAAATTTTTTCGGTGGGGGGTGATATAAAGGAATTTAAAGAAGCCAAGGCACCTCAAGAGTTTATGGGTAAACTAGCAAATAAATTACACGAAGGGATAATATTATTGAAGGATTTGGGCGTTGTCTCTTTAGCGGCGATTAATGGCCCATGTTTTGGAGCGTCTCTCGGTTATGCTTGTAGCTGCGATATAAGAATTTGCCGCGACAGTGTAAATTTTGGAGCTGCTTTCGCAGGGATTGGATTATCACCTGATTCTTCAACATCCTATTACTTACCAAAATTAGTAGGTTTATCCCTTGCAACAGAAATGATCCTCTTAAATCGAACAATTACAGCAAAGGAAGCAAAGAATTTTGGATTAGTATCGATGACTATTTCAGATGAAAAAGATTTCTTAACCGAAGTAAAGAAAATAACATTAAAAATAAGCCAAGGTCCTACGATCGCTTATCAAAATATAAAAGATTTGTTAAATAATTCCTATAAAAACGATTTTATATCGCATTTAAAAAATGAATCTGAAAAGATAAAAATTTGTGCTAAGACTAAAGATTTTCAAGAAGGTATTAATGCGTTCTTGGAGAAGAGAAAACCAGTTTTTAAAGGTGAATGAATTTCCCAGCGTTTTTTTGTTGATGCAATCGTCTAACCAGTTAATTCCTACTTTTTTATAGTAAAAAAATTTTTATGCAAGAACATTTACATATTAATATCAAAGTGCTATTTAATTCTTAAAAAAAGATGTTTTAAAAAATTGTCAGTCGATACAAAAAAATTAGCTGCGTTATTAGGGTGGTACAAGCAGAGTCTTGGTGATAATTTAGTTGCTGCTCTTGTAGTAAATAGAGACGGATTGATCATGGATTCTTTAGTAGGGTCTTCAGAAAAATCGCTTGACGAAGAAATAATCAGCGGTGTAAATGCTTTAGTAGAACCTGTTTTAACTAGAATTACTAAAGAATTTAATTCAGGATCCTTTGGAACGGGAACCTTCGATACAGAAGATTATAGGTTCATATTTTGCGAATCTGGTCCAGAAGCAGTTTTAGTTACTGTTCTGGATGCTATAGCAGGTATTGATTCAGTTTTCCCTTATGCTTACTTGGCTGCTGAGAAAATCGCAAGAATTTTTGACGGTAGAACTGTAAGCCCCGTTATACCTAAATTAGTTGCAGAGAGTAGTACTGACACTATTCAGCGAAGACTGAATAAACTTCAAAAAGTTAAAATCAAATCAAGAGAATATGCCTTTAAATTAATTCTAGGAGGTGACGGAGCAGTAGGTAAAACGAGTATGGTGCATAGATATGTTGAAAATGAGTTTGAAACGGATTATAAATCCACTATTGGGACTTCTATTATGAAGAAGGAGTGCACGTTTAAAGAACTTGAAAGCACTATAAGGTTCATAATATGGGATTTAGCGGGTCAAGCTCAGTTTAAACGCGTTAGACAGTCGTATCTATCTAACGCCGAAGCGGGTATTTTAGTCTACGACGTAACTAATCGATCTAGTTTCGAAAATATTAATAAAAATTGGTATCTTGAGATTAAAAAAGCTTCCCCTAATATTGCCCTCCTTTTAGTGGGAAATAAAATAGACTTAGAGTCTGAGAGAGTAGTATCTCGCGACGAAGGAGAGGTATTAGCGCAAAAATTAACATTGACTTATATCGAAACCTCCGCAAAAACAGGAGAAAATATAAACGATGCCTTCAAAATGCTTGCTTTACAAATAATTAGAAAATTTATTGAAACTCAAGCCCTTTAACGAGAGCCTTTGGGGGGATTTGAACCCCCGGCCTACTGATGATTCGAATCGAGGATTTTACGAATCAGTCGCTCTACGACTAAGCCACAAAGGCAAACGAATTAATATAGAAATTATAAATTTTAGAAAATTATAAAATTTTACTAATGAAACAGAACGAAAATATTAATTTTTTAGGTGAATTGGGACTAATAGAATTAATAGATAAGGTAATTTATGGCAAAACAGGTAAAAGGTTACGAAGAGACGATTCTTTTTTTTTTAAATATAGATACCTAAAAGAAGGAAAATGTCTTGTTCTTAATTCAGACATGTTTAACGCTACAACTGATGCTCCAAAACAGATGAATTTCTATCAGATGGGGCTTAAGTCTGTTCTCATGAATCTTAGCGATCTTGTTGTTAAGGGTGTAAAACCAGAAGGTATTATAGTTTCGTTAGGGCTTCCTAATGATTTATCTGTCGAAAATTTTAAACGATTAATAGAGGGTATTGTCGACTACTCGAATAAATGGAATCTTAATTATCTTGGGGGCGATCTTAACACTTCTAAAGAGATTATCATAAATCCAACTGTGTTTGGTTTTAAGAATCCTACGGAGATAATCTATCGGAAAGGTATAAACCCAGGGGATTTACTAGCAATAAACAACAAATTTGGCCTAACTGGTGTAGGTTTTGATATCCTCTTACACAGAGATGTGAATGTTAAAGATTTCTCTAAATATCGCGTGGCAATAAATAGTGTTCTGGAACCAAACGACTTGGGAAATGAAGCTTATATTCTGGCAGATAATAAATTAGCTACGGCCAGTATAGACTCTTCTGATGGCTTATCAAAAACTTTAAAAGACTTTGCTTTATCTAATCCTAACTTGGGCTTTGAAATTGATTTCAATGACAATTTGATTCACGAAGAAGCTAAGGAATACTCAATAGAATTTTCTATATCGTTAGAAAAATTGATATTTGAAGGAGGAGAGGAATTCATTCATCTATTTGCAATTGATCCAGATGATTTTGATAAAGCTCAACGGTTAGTTAAATCTAAAGGAGGGAGGCTATTTAAAGTGGGAAAAGCAATTTCTGACGAGAAAATCTATTTTTTAAAAAAGAGTAAAAGGTTTGAACTAAAAAATCAAGGCTATGAACATTTCAGATAGCTTAACTTAAGGAAATCATTCACAGAAGGTACTACATAGATGATTACAGAAAAAGTTATAAATTATTATAGATTTGATCTATTGTATTTTTATTTAAATAACAATTTAACAAGTTTTGCATCTTATCTCGACTCTAATCTTAAGATTTGGGCCATTAGCGCAGGCAGGTAGCGCAGCAGGCTTTTAACCTGAAGGTCGTGGGTTCGATATGTTTGTTCGCGTAGTACAAACCCGAAATTCCCACATGGCCCGCAATTCTCTATAATTCCGTATTACAATAAAGTGTAAATCAAAAATATGTGATCGTTTTTCATCTTTTAGTTTGAATCCAACAATCGATAAACATTAATTCCACCGTGAATTACTATTCGTAATATTATCCCTTTTCAGTTAATCCATATGCAAGATTCAGAATTTAGATTGCCTTCTGATGAATCAGAACAATTGCTCGTAAAATCCCAAGATGTTACTAATGCAGATTATGGATGTGAACCTGATAAAAGAAAGATAGAGGACTTATTAAAATATGGAGTTATAAATTTAGATAAACCAAGTGGTCCCACAAGTCATGAAGTAGTTTCGTGGGCGCGTAAAATTATAGAAATTGATAATTCAGGACATGGGGGGACATTAGATCCAAAAGTTACTGGCGTATTACCATGTGCACTTGGTAAAGCTACCCGAGTTCTTTCGGCATTATTGTATGCGGGGAAAGAATATGTAGGAGTTATGCTATTACATGCACCCGAAAATTTAAAAAAAATTGAAAAAGTGTTCAAAATTTTTACGGGCCAAATTTATCAGACTCCCCCAATTAAATCCTCAGTTGTGAGAAAATTAAGAGTAAGAGAGATTTACTACGCAAAAGTCCTAGAAGTAAATAATAACCACATCTTGTTTAAAGTTGGATGTGAAGCAGGTACGTATATTCGAAAACTTTGCTTTGATATCGGTGAAGCTTTATGCTCGGGAGCTCATATGCTGGAGTTAAGACGAACGAGGGTGGGTCATTTTAGAGAAGATGAGAGTTTAATAACTCTACAAAATCTAAAAGATGCTTACACCATTTACAGAAATGAAAGTGATGATTCTTTTTTAAGGAAAATTGTTTTTCCTATGGAGAAGATCGTATCACACCTCCCTAAAATTTATGTGAGAGATACTGCCGTTGACGCTTTATGCCATGGAGCAGACCTAGCTTCTGCTGGAGTGTGTTACATTGATGCAAGAATTCAATCTAACATGCAAATTGTGTATATGACCCTCAAAAAAGAATTAATAGGTTTTGGCACAGCCATAATGGGAGCCATGAAAATCTACAAAGCGAAATCAGGAATCATTGCTAAAACGAATAAAATTTTTATGGAACGAGGCATCTATCCAAGGTGGTCAGAAATAAAAACTAAATAGGAAAAGATCGACGAACATGGAGAAAAAAAACCAACACTATTCTTCACAATTTCCTAACGTTGGAGTTAAAGTCTTTACAGTTCCAGTAAGCCTACATCGCCATTTGTACTTGTTTAAAACGGTTACAGGAGTTTTTTCCTATAAAAAGTTAGATTTGGGTACAAAAGTGTTTATTGAACACATGACTCTTCCTAAAAAAGAGGGTTATTTACTTGATTTGGGATGTGGTTATGGGGCTATAGGGATAGTTCTAGCGTATTTGAATCCGCGAAGCTCTGTTTATTTAATTGATACAAATAGAAGAGCACTCTGGTGCACTAGGGAGAACATAAGGCATAATTTATCCGAAAGATCGGGTAAAGTAATAGTTTTACATGGTAGCTATTTTAAACCTTTACAAAACAAAAATATAAAATTTGAAGCGATCTATATGAATCCTCCACTAAGAAATGGTAGAAAAGAATTTCTCGCATTGTGCAAAGATATGCCAACATTTCTGAAAAGAAATGGACAATTTCAATTTGTAATAAAAAAAAAAATGGGAGCAAATTATATTTACAATTATTTAATCCAAAATCTTTCAAGTTTATACGAAAAGATAAACGTAACTTTTAAGAGATCAGGATATTGGATTTTCAGCTTAGTGTCAATTTAGGCGAAATGTTGAAGTCTTCATCATTTAAAATATCGATACCACGGTTAGCGTTTGTAAAAATTTAAGAGAATAATAGTAAAAATGGAAAAATTTTTTAGAAATAGAATATTTTTTGAAATAATTAGCGAGGAAAGAGGATTTTTTTGACAAAGAAAAGAAAAATAGATGTTTTGTTTCATGAACTAGTCCCGAAACATTACCTTTTAACGAAAGAAGAATCAAAGAATTTATTAGAAAAATACAAAATTAATATTTCTGATTTACCCCAAATGTTTGAAAAAGACCCGGTTTCAGTAGCAATTGGTGCAAAAGAAGGCGATATCGTAAAGATTGTTAGGGAATCTCATACAACAGTAAAACATATAGATTATTATCGTTATATCAAGAAAGAAAAAGTGTAGAAAAACTTTTTAATTAAAAATAATATTTTAATAGGTTAATCAAAATTGAGTTCTGAAAAATTATCCAATAACGACAAGTGGGTCGTGCTAAAAAGCTTATTTGACGAAAAAGGGTTAGTTCGCCAACACCTTGATTCTTACAATAGTTTTATTGAAGAAGAAATGCGAAGTATCGTCGTTGAATCTGGCGAGGTAATACCAGATATCCCGGGATTCAAAATCAATTTCGGGAAGATCAAAGTAGGAATACCAAAAGTTAGAGAAGCAGATGGGGCTACTATGGAAATCACGCCCATTGAGGCTAGGATACGAGAGTTAAGTTATGCAGCAGATATTACGCTAGAAATGACTCCTATAACGATAGACGAACGAACTCAAAGGGAGGAGGCAGAAGAAACATTAGACATATATATTGGTAAGATTCCTATAATGCTAAAAAGTTGTCGATGCCCTTTAGAAAATTTGACTGAACAAGAGTTAGTTAATCGAGGAGAAGATCCACTTGATCCAGGAGGATATTTTATCATTAATGGAACAGAGCGCGTACTGGTGACTCAAGAAGATTTAGCCCCTAATAGAATTTTAGCCGAAGAGGCAAGTCGAAGCTCGAGTGCCACACACCAAGCAAAGGTTTTTTCAACGAGAAGTGGATTTCGGGCACCAGTAACTATTGAGAGAAAGAAAGATGGTAATTTAAGAGTTTCTTTTCCTTCGGTTCCTGGGAAGATTCCCCTCGCGATATTAATGCGTGCTTTAGGATTACACTCGGATAAAGAAATTTTTGAAGCTATCTCGGAAAATGAAGATATCCAAAAAGAATTAATTCCAGTTATAGATGTTGCGTCCGAAATCCAGGTTTTAAAAGACTCTGAGAAATCCCAACAAAACTCATTAGATTACATTGGAAAAAGAGTCGCCATTGGCCAAACAAAAGACTACCGTATTCGGAGAGCGCTTCAAGTTTTAGATAGGTATCTTTTACCTCACATTGGAAATGCCGAAGAAGACCGTATCAAAAAAGCTTACTACTTAGGACAGATGGCTCAAAAGGTTATGGAACTTAACTTAGGGCTTCGAGAAGCCGATGATAAAGACCATTACGCTAACAAAAGGTTGAAATTAGCTGGAGAATTATTCACTTCTCTTTTTAGAGTTGCGTTTCTGAACTTAGTAAAAGATATAAAATATCAATTAGAACGTACCGCGGTACGAGGACGAGCTCCTAATATTAAAACTGCTGTGAGAGCAGATGTAATTACGGAAAGAATTAGGCACGCTTTGGCAACTGGTAACTGGGTTGGAGGAAAAGCAGGCGTTAGTCAATTATTAAACCGAACGAATCACGTAGGAACTTTAAGCCATTTAAGGAGAGTTATATCTCCATTAAGCAGAAGTCAACCCCATTTTGAGGCGAGAGATTTACATCCTACGCAGTGGGGGAAGATTTGTCCTGCAGAAACACCAGAAGGACCAAACTGTGGGCTAGTTAAAAATCTTGCGCTTGCTTCAATAATTTCTGTTGGGGTAGACGAAAGAATTTTAGAAAATATACTATTTGATCTCGGAGTAATCCCGATAAGTGAAGTAAAAAGCGTAAGAGGAGAAAAAGTGAACATTTTTCTAAACGGAAAATTAGTTGGGATTCATCAAAAATATAACCCATTCACAAATCAACTTCGAGAAAAGAGGCGGAAAGGTGAAATTGGTGTACATGTTAATATTGGGTATTATCACGATTCTAAAGAGGTGCAAATTAATTGTGACGCTGGACGAGCCACGCGACCACTATTTATCATCAAAAATAAGGAATTATTGATTACAAAGGAAGATATTGAAAAACTCAAGCTAGGTAAGTATATTTGGTCCGATTTAATTCAGAAAGGCGTTATAGAATACTTAGACGCAGAAGAAGAAGAAAACGCCTATATTGCGATGTTTGAAGAAGATATCACGGCCGAACACACACATTTAGAAATCTCTCCAGCAGCTATATTAGGAATTTGCGCTTCTATTATTCCATTTCCAGAACATAACCAGTCTCCACGAAATACGTACGAAGCAGGAATGGTTAAACAAGCTTTAGGGTTATTCGCGGCAAACATGCATCTACGGCTTGATACGCGGGGTCATACGCTTCATTACCCCCAACAAGCGCTCGTAAAAACCAGCCCTGTGGAAATAATAGGAATTAATCGTAGACCTGCTGGACAGAATTTCATAATCGGGATGATGAGTTTTGAGGGGTATAACATTGAAGACGCGATAATAATTAACAAAGCCTCCATCGAGCGAGGATTAGCTCGGAGTCACTTCTTTAGAACATACGACGCCGAAGAAAGAAAATATCCAGGAGGAGAGTTAGATAAATTTGAGATACCAGAGAGAGGCGTAAGAGGGTTTAAATCTGCTGAATCATATAGATTACTTTCTGAAGAGGATGGTATTATCGAACCTGAAACTACTGTTAAGGGCGGTGATGTCCTTATCGGTAGAACTTCACCTCCTCGGTTTATTAAATCCTACGAAGAATTTGAATTAATGCAGCCTAATAGGCGGGAAACATCAAAAAACATGCGTCATAACGAAAAAGGCATTGTTGACACGGTTATCATTTCAGAAACCGTTGATGGAAATAAACTGGTAAAGATTAAAGTCAGAGATTTACGCATTCCGGAATTAGGAGATAAATTTTCTTCCAGGCATGGACAGAAAGGAGTGCTTGGATTAGTTCAACCAGCTGAAGATATGCCCTTCACATCCAAGGGAGTAATTCCAGATATAATTGTAAATCCTCACGCAATGCCTTCACGAATGACGCTTGGACAACTTTTTGAAGGTATTAGCGGTAAGATAGCCTGTTCAACCGGTAAATTAGGAGACGCAACTGCCTTCGAGTGGAAAGACATCACTAAACTCCAAGAACAATTGGTTGAAGCGGGATTTGAATTTAACGGTAGGGAAGTAATGTATAACGGTATTACGGGTAAACAATACGAAGCTGGAATCTACTGCGCCCCGATTTATTACCAGAAATTATATCACCTCGTTGCTGATAAACTCCACGCTAGGGCGAGAGGACCCGTTCAAATCTTAACAAGGCAACCAACAGAAGGCAGAGCAAGAGAAGGTGGATTACGGTTTGGCGAGATGGAAAGAGATTGTTTAGTAGGGCACGGATCTGCTTTGTTATTAAAGGAGAGGCTTCTTGATGAATCCGATAGAACTGTTGTCTTAGTTTGCGAGAAGTGTGGGCTTCTTGCAGTTTATGATAGGAACAGAGATAAGAGATATTGTCCGGTGTGTGGGGAAGGAACGATCATATCTAAGGTTGTATGCTCTTATGCATTCAAACTTCTTCTCCAAGAAATGATGTCTCTCGGATTAGCTCCTAGGCTCAAGTTGAAAGAAAAAATTTAAGTAAATTATCTTTTTTACACTCTTTTTTATTGGTTGAACAAAGAAGCTGTAATTACTATTTTATAAAAAAAAAAAATTAAAAAAATTAAAGCCCAAACCCTAAGAAATTATAAAGCTCTGGTATCATAGTATAGAGAAGGAACAGGAAAAACAGTGTCAATAGGGATATCCATACAGCCTGATCCCACGGAATACTGATGAAAAATTTAGTTAATACTAAAATTATTAGAAATCCAATGATTGGTGTTAACTGAGTTAAATAGTTTGAACCACTAAAAGCTACTAAGTCACCTATTGCGCCTAGCACTTGATTTATAGCTCCAAGAATTATTGGAATTATCAAAACAAAGATAAAAGCTAAGATGACTATTACAAATTTTTTATCAGAAGCTTTAGTTTTTGATGCTATAAGTAATACCGAAATGTATAGGATTAATGCGACAATGACAGTTGCTAAAATTAACCATAGAATAAACATTAAAGTAGGATCTAGTTGAAATAACATTTTTACGCTCCAATTAAATATTTAAGTAAGTTTATTTTTTAAATTAAGAAAACATACTCTCCTTCTTTTATAAATATTTATTAAATATAATACTGATTTTTTAAGAAATAAGAATTAACTCATTACAATATTTAAAAGCGTATTTGTATTAGAAGAAGGTCAATCCTCAATTACGCCAAGCAGAATTATATCCCAAATGTAATTAGGAAGAAGTGTAAAGAAAAGCCCAACAACACCGCAGAAATACTGATCGATATAATAGAGAGTTTAATGGATATTTCTCTGCCGTATTTAGTATAGACGACTAAAGTACTCAAAGCTAATAATCCAATTATGAGAAAAATCCATGCTAATATCCATATAGTTAATGAGGGAACTTGAAACCCGTTGATTTGTAGGAGTATAAATAACATTAAAAATCGTATTATTTTTTTTATAGTTTGAGTAAGATCTTATAATTTATTTTTTTTTAACTTTATCAATCTGAATTTAAATGTGTCAACGAAGGGATGATAAAAATATAAGTTAATTTGTTTTAGTAGAATAAAATATGTTTTTTGCTTTCTTAAGGTAAGAGATAAGATAAGGCATACCATTAAACTTTTTTTTGAGGAATATCAACAACTCTTGAAACTCATACTTTCTATGAAGAATTCCACTTCTGAGTAGGAAAAGCGTAAATAACACATAATTTTTTCTAATTATTTCGAATCTTTTAGAAAATTTATTTGTTCTCCTAAAAATTATGGATTCCTTCATGAAATTAAGCATGGAGGTCTGTATATCGTTATCCAATAACAATTTATCAAGTTGTAATGAAATGTTATGAACTGAAGTCAGATAGTACCTTTTACTGAAGAAAAGGCACAAATAGAATCCAAATTTAAATACCGCTTTTGTAAATTCGATCATGGCTTGTTCTGAATTCCCCCGAATTTGGCTCGCTTTTAGACTTTTATCCAAATGATAAAGGCATCTAGCTAAAATATCGTTATAATCAAAATCAAAATTAAAAGGGTCTGGAACTTGCTCTCTAATATCTTTTCCATATAAAAGTTGAGAATTTTCTTTAAATTTTAAATCCATTAAACTCCATTCATAATTTGCGAAGGATTCCTGAACGAAAAGCTTTTTTGTTTTTAGTCCTTGAATGGTGTTATATCCTATCCATGTATTATGGTTATCAAATTTTCTAACTTCGTAACGAACATCAGTCCAATCGAGTTTCGTAATTTTATCCAAGGTAGATACGATTACAATTACATCAATATCAGTATTTCTCCAATCGGATGGAAGATTTTTATCAAAATAACTACCAATACCAAAGATACTAATAATATCGCCTTTTAAATTTGTCTGTAAATATTTAATGATACTTGAAGTTATATTGTCTGTTGCTTTGATTTTATTCACTACTTATTGTAAAAATTAAAATTTGAAGATAGATTCCAATTATATTATTATATTTAGATTTATATTAATAAAAACTCGGTTTCGCCCGAGAGACGACAACCACTACATTAACTTAAACGAAAAACAATAGGAATAAGCAAAGCAATAAGAATAATTAGTACAATTACGGAAAAAGTTTTCTTTTGAACCCAAGACTCGCAACAAAACACCGTCGCAAAAGAAAAAAGATTTCCGTCCTCCATATTCTAAAAGAAAACGACGGTATTTTGAAACACTGCGAGTCTTGACAACTTTATACCGACAACAATTACAAATCCCTCTGTTTACCAAACATCAAACCTTTCTTGTACCTTTTCTTTAACTTTTATTATTTTCTGTTTTTTAACAACAATAAAACCTTTAATATCATCAATCACTCTTTTATAGATATATTTACCAATTTGACCCCTTCCATCATAATACTCAATCATATTTTCTTTACTCCTCATTACCATAACTAACGCTTCTTCAGGTTCAAACTTACCAATTGTCTCTAACACCATTACCCATCCTTCACTTACTTCACCACCTTTTTCATACAACAGATTCAAACTATTAGTCCACTTTCTTTTACCCCCCTTTAAATACTTAGCTTCCGTATATTTAAAAAAATCTTTCTTTACATACTTTTTCAAATCCATATAATTTCTTATTTTCCTTGCAAGCACCAACCCATTACCCCATTTCTTAAAATGATAATAACCCACCAACAACTCCAACAAAGTTTTATTTTTGTTATTTTCATACTTTCGCTGATCCTTTTCCCATTTTTTCCAATCAAACACACTCCAATTTTTTGGAAATATCAACTTTTTCATTGGTAACACCTTCAATTCTTTTTCAACCCACTCCAACAACATAAGCTTCCCTTTAGGCGTTTGTTTCACCTTCACTTTTTTTATCTTTTTTAAAGTTTTAACAACATTATCTAACCTACACCTCACACCCCGATTCACAAAATCATACAACAAATGAAAGTGTGGTAAATCGCCCCCCTTAATTTCTTTTCCACACTCTTCACAAATAACCCACCCTTCACGACCCACAACATAAATAAAATCTACTTTTTTATCGCAAGCTATACACCACACTTTTTGACCTTCTTCGTACTTCCAGAAATACTTTACACCCCAGAATTTCCCTCTTACCTTATCAAAATAATCAGACAACGCTACCCCAACATCACCATACGACCTAAAATAATGATATAAACTTTTAGGATCAAACGTCAAAACAACATGCCACTTCCAAACCGCATTCTTTACCATCATAATCCGTTCCCGCATATCCTTTAACGAGTTCAAATCTCTTAGCCTTTTACCCCTTACCGTATAAAACATACCCTCTCGATGATACTCAACCTTTAACTTTATTACCATTTTTACCCCCAAGAATAGAGACTATAAATCATTTTTCAAACGCTTTGTAAACTATTGCATTCACATTCCAACACTCACGACACACCACAACCCTTTCTGATCGCTCCTTTAATTCAAAATTTACTGGAAAATTCATATAATGCAATGTTACTCTCCCACACACTTCACAATAATGTTTTTTCATAACCTTTTAAAACTATAATCATTAATTTCCATTCCTGCACCATTTACATTCATTAATATTTTACAATTTCTACAATACATTTTTTGATTTTCAACACATTGATATTCAGCCCTACCTAGACATTCAAACACTTCACAATAATACTTTTTCACCTTTTTTTCACCTTACGACTCAACTTCATTTGTATTATTGCCTTATAACCACAGAACGGACAATAGTTTACCCTATTACCGTATTCAGCATTATCCACAACCAACCACCCATCTACAGACTCATTACATTCCACTACAGCCACACCATACAACAATCTATATTCATCCCATTCAACCCTTAACATTCTATAATCGCAATGATGCAACTTTCTTTTTCTCTTTTTCCAAAACCTAAGCAACTTCTTAATTTCCGCTATATTTTCTTTCTCTACCTTTCTCAACCTTTCCCACGCTTTCTTTTCTCTTCCCATCAAACTCATTTTATATCAACACCTAACTCCTTTTCTACTACAAAAATAGCACCATCCCTACTAATTTTTCCCTTCAAGTCACCTATTTTTCCTTCCACCATTTTTTCAATAACATCTTTCGTTAAACCTGTCGCTTTCATTATCCTTCTTATCCGATAACCTATACCCAACACTTCCTTAAAAACTTTAGGTTTGCTATCTTTAAACCTTATATAAATTTCATGTTCTCCAGCAAACTCAATTAACGCATTTTTTTCACTTATTCCCATTCCTTTAGCTCTTTCAATTTGTCTCTCAATATCATCCTTTTTAAAATTAGTCTCAAACATTATCCTATGGTACGCATCATCAGAATCTTCCACCCACACAAAACTCCGTTTATCTACTTTTTTTTCACTTTTAGGTATTTCCATCAATTTAGGTATTTCCACTAATTCTACACCTTTCATAGACTCACTTTTAACATCAATCTTTTTCTTTTTTGCCAGCCACTCAAATTTCTTTATCACCAACTTTTCTTCTTCTTTAATCCTTTCGCCTAAAAACAACCGCCCCTGATACCACGAATCTCTCGGATCACCCCCTTCCAAATCTACAGTCACCCCAAACCTAAAACCTAACGAATCAAAATCTTTAGTGTACTTCCGATACACCATCATCGTAAGTTCTTTAATTTTTACCACATTAAACTACATCCCAAATTTTAATTTTTTGGATTATAATCTTTAAAATTATTATTTTTACATTGCCTACGGAAACTTCCAGACAACTCACAACCAAATTTCCAATTTTTACAATTATCACATTTTTCTGTTTTTATTAATTTAAAACTTTTTTCAATCATACTTATCATTATCATAATTTCTTTTACTTTCGACATACTTTACAACACCAAAAAAAAAAAGAAAAACAAATTTTTAAAATTAAATAAAATTAACCGAACATTTTCACGCCACAATCAGTACAATAAGCATTGCTATTATCGTCTCTCTCGATGTACACTTTCTTAGCACACGTTTTACAATAATACATCTTATCGCTTCTTGTTAAACCGCCTTTTTTAGCAGTCTGCTGAACACTGGTCGTACCCCAAACTTTACTACTTTTAAACATCCTCGTACCGTCTTCTTTCTTTTTACCCCATGTACAACTGTTATG
>JAUWZR010000298.1 GCA_030615235.1 Promethearchaeota archaeon | reverse complement strand
TCGAGATTTATAGTTTAGGCTCTGCTAACAAATTTATGATTTACTCGAACTTCTGAAATATCTTAATTTAGCCTGACCTTCATTTTTTTTTTAATTTTTGGTTTTTTACTGATAGGACATTCCTATTTCAAGGTTTAAATTAAATTTAATAAAAATTTAAATAACTATATTTTCTTAACGATAATACTAAATAATAATTTGAATCTAAAATGTTAATAGACCCTAAAGTAAATAGTTTAGTGATTTTTAATGGTGGGGGCGGTATTGTTGAAAGAGAGATTAAATTGCAGGTACAGCCTGGTATAAATGAATTCGAGATCCAAAATGTCCCCGCTAGCTTTGATCCAAATTCAGCCGATATCAAATTAGAATACATTAATCCTGAGGATAAAGAACTTATAACCTTACAACAAACAATAATAACCTTACCAGATTACAATAATTCTCAGCAGATAATCGATAGAGAAAAGTCTGCTGCCAATAGCATAATATCCTATGCGATAGATTTTACAAGAGAAATGAGAGAAAAAGTCTCTAATATCTGTGAGGCGTCGTCATACAAAACCTTTGCGGATATGAAAGGAACTTTCAATTTTATAATTAATTCAACTAAAGAAGGGGAAATTATTGCAAAGATTAGCTATTTTTTATCAGATGTGAGGCTTAAGTGGGATACGACTCTCAAGGTGAATATCAGTAAAGATGGAAAAACGGCAGAAATCGAGGGATTTATTGTTGTTGACAATCAAACAGGCTTCACTTATGAAAATGTAGAGCTGGGATTTGCAATTTTTGAATTACCTAAACCAGAATCCTATACACCTGATTACCAATTCGATAGCGGTGCAGAGCAGGTAAGCCAGGGTTTAATGAATGAAATGAACGTAATGAGAAGTATTAAGAAGGGCCCTATGAAAAGAACTCAGAGGTTTAAACAACTATTATGAGGAGAATATTAAAATGAAAGCGACAGTCCCAACAAGAAAAAAAATTAAGCTAAAGTGGTTTAAAACCAAAAGTGAGTTTAATATTGAGCGAAAGATTGAAGTACAATACACATCTCAATCAGTTTCTTCAAATAAATTGAAATGGGAAGCAATTATTAGATATGTTCTAGTTATGGAAGGAGAAAATATTGACCTACCAAGTAATTCTCCTATGACTTTGTATAAAAATGATTTACCCTTCTTATTTCTAAATACTGCAGAAAGTATAGGAAATAAAATATTCTCTGAAGAACTAATAGACGATGACATTGTTATTGATGACGACATCGTCCAAATTAATGAAGGTGAACCAAAAATTACATTTGAAGACGCAATTGAGCCAAAACAACACATCGAAGTAAGAACTCGATACGATAAAATAACGCGTAAGATCAATATTGAAAATAAGCTCAATAATCCTATCGATTTAACGCTAGATTTCAAGCAGACAAAGGACGTTACATTTGTTAAATCTGATCCCGAACCTTCCGAAATTGAAGAACCGAATTATAAGTTTAATCTTTCAATTCCATCAGAAGGAAACTCTAAAATCACATTAGAACTTCAAGCCAAAATCGTAAAAAGAGTCACCAAGACTAAACCGGAATTTATTAAAAAACCCAAATAATTTTTTTTATACATTTTTTACAGTTTGAATTTTTATGAGATTATTTAGTTTTAAAATTTTAGATTTCACTCACATTTTAGCTTAAAGCGAGAGAAAAAATATAAATATGTATTCTTCATATAATAAATTGGAAAAACATTGAACTCTTACGTGTGTGTATTGTTATTATGAATAGTCAAAAGTTATCAAGAAAACCGAATTTTTTAGGATATTTACTTCCCATTAACTCACTTTCATTGTCTATGATTGCTATTTTTGGAGCTTTTACTTGTGTAGTTACTATGGTAATAGCATTCCCCATCCCAGCCACTAACGGCTTTATAAATATAGGAGATGCTGTTGTTATGATAACTGGATTAATGTTTGGGCCAATTATTGGAGGTATTGCAGGAGGAATAGGATCTTCTTTAGCTGATTTATTCTTAGGTTATGCAATTTACGCTCCTGCTACACTTGTTATAAAAGGCTTAGAAGGTTTTTTTGTTGGATTAATAGCAAATCCAAAAAAGAATGATAAATGGAATTATAGAGATTTTATCGGAGTTATTGTAGGTGGATTTATTATGACAATTGGATATTTTCTTTACGAAGTTATGATATATGGACTACCAAGTGCTTTGTATGAATTTATTTTAAACAGCATAATCCAATTTGGCTTAGGCTCTGTAATAGCTTTAATATTTATTTTCGCAGCAAGAAAGAATATTAGAGAGAGCCTGCCACAAGTGTTCGATAAAATATATATATCACCTGAATTATCTGAGTTAACAAAAAAAGTTCCA
>JAUWZR010000032.1 GCA_030615235.1 Promethearchaeota archaeon | reverse complement strand
TTAATATAAATGATACTTCTGGTTAACCATGTCAACAAATCAAAAAAGGTTCCCATAACGAAATACCCTTTTCTTGTATCCCATGCATGGTATACTTTTTTAAACCACATATTTACCCGCTTCATTATTATACTCTTTATTCTATAAAGGTAATTTTTTGTCATGTATAATGTATCAAATAAGATATTTAAAAGAATCGTAATCCTAAAAATATTTAAACGTAAATTGATACATAGATAAATTGCTGAAGAATCAAGGCTTTTTGAAACTATGAATAAAGAAGATAAAACTACTCCAGAGGGTTACGAAAGGTACTGTCAAATGCACGAAGAGATGGACACTCTATCTTTAAGTAGAAAAAAATCAATAATCGAATGCCCTGCGTGTTTCGCAATCGATCGCGACATGCGATTTAACCCCTACGATCAAACGTGGTATTGCATTGACTGTTTTAAGCTTATTGGGGATATGTATTATGTGACGATGGCTAAGAAAGAGAAGGGTCATTTTGTTGGGCGTGATTACGACGAGGAGTTTGCCCGTAGCTTCACTGAAGATGACGCGAATATTGAGTATGAAATACAGAAATTAAAAGCAGACATGGATTTTCAAATTATAGACTTAGAGCGATTAAGTCTTGAAGTGGAACTTTTAGGTGCGAAGCCTGATAACGAAACACTTGACTATATAGTGAAAATGTTCTTTGTGGCTTGGATAGCAGATGACGAACAAGGATTCGGAGAAGCATCCTACTTACTTGCCCCATTTTTCAAGGGATTAAAGAAGACAGGATTATACGAGAATTACCCCGGAGAAATGAAGTCCTTGTTAGAATCAGTCGAAGAAGCAGGGAGAAAACTTGGACTTTTAAATGAAAATGAACTTACATTTTTATGATTATATTCTTAGATTACGACGAGGAGTTCGCTCGTAGCTTCACGGAGTATTTTCAGCTTTTTTTTTAGTTAACTACTGGTAAAGAAAAGAATTTACCGGTTAATTTCATTGGAATCCGGTTTTAAATCTAGCAATACTGAATCTCTCTCCTTCTTCTTCTCTATTAAGAAATTCCAAATTTTATTAATTTTGCCAAACTTTTATGATTGAAGAAGATTCCTGCCATAATTGAGTCTCAAGAATTTTAATAAAGGGAGACTCCTGCCACCGAGACCTAATAATAAGGTCAGAAATAAAATAGGGGGAGGAGGGCGAAATGAGTGTGTATTACACACTACCAAAAGACAAAAATCCAGGGTGGGGCAGGAGTCATGATTTTATGTACAATCCCTATTTTATTTTATTAAGATTTATTTTAGTTTATATTTAAATTTTTATCTTCAACGATTATTATATGTTTTGCAGATATAAATTTTTATCTTACAGTACTAATATTATTTGTCGTATTTAAAAGAATTGTCCTTATTTTTGAAACTTTTGTCGGAATATAATTCCAATTATTCAATCGTCAATTATTTCTTATAATGAGAATTATCTTTTACACCTTAAAAGAATTTTTTTTTTTAAATTGTCCGGTAAGAAGTGTCATTATTGCAGAAAAATACAGAATCAAATCGAAACGAACGAGATAAGGCTGAGAAAGATTTAAGTTTAAATGTTTGGACTTTAATGTTCGTAATAATCGGTTTTGTAGCTTCTTGGGTAAATATGACGTTTATACAAGATGCTCCTCGTTCAATTGAAGTGTTAGCGTTTCTTTCAATCATATTTACGACGATGATTCCGGGAGTAATAATAGCCTTAGTTAACAGGTATTGGGGATATGGTTATTTGATAGGATTTGCGAGTGCGGGTGTTCCGTTTTTGATTATTGTAGACCTATTTATTGGAGGTTACACTTTTGCAACGACATTATTTATTTTTATTATATTATGGTTAATTTTTTGGAAGGCGTGGCGTAGTTTGAGTTTAATAAGAGCTAGTTCACTTTAGGAGGATCGTATATAAAAACTATAATAAAACGATTTGTTTACATTTAATACACGATTTTCCATCAGCCTGAGCATTTTTTGCGCATTCTAGGCAATAAATTGTTTTACATTTAGGACAAGTATAAATAGCTTCTGACAAATCCCCTTTATGAAATAGACAAAATTTATCTGCTGCTGTAAAAGAAGGGGGAAAAGTTGGGGGAGGGGGTAATTTTTTATCGCTCATTTTATGAAAAGTCTACTCATTATGGATTGGAATATCTTCTATTTTGACATTGACGATTTTCTCAATTGCGAGGAACTTTTCTTTTATATCGTCTATAGACATGGACCCCGATTTTAGAGTATTTCCTAACAGATAGGTCTCATAGAAGCAATTTTCCAGCTCATAACAAATTCCCGTAGTATGCAGGATGTCTTTACTTAAGTTAAGCTCGTTAAGTACGGTCGATATTCCCTTCACTAGATCGGGCGAGAACTCAACTAACTTAATAAGAATTTTTTTTATATCGCTCGTATTAGTAGGAAAGCAGCTAATTTTTATTGAATCTTCGCGAGAAATGAAAATTAGCAAGTAATAAGGAGTCTCGTTGATTTCTGCTTTAACTTCTAATGGGAAAATAGTGGAATTAAAATCCTCCCTTGATAGGATTTTACCAATAGATATTTTATTTTTTTGTTTTCCGTAGTTGTTATTTGCACCCATTTTCATCAAAAATTAAAATGTGATAAGAAGAGTATATGTCTAATAATAAAATGATTTTATTTTAAATTTTTAGTTTTTTTTGAAAAGTATTTCTATCATTTAAACTCAAACTACCCAATTAATAACACCATTAATTAGGTTACGCTTTCGCTAGCTTAGAAAACTATATAGATGTCACTAAGATAATATTTACATTTTAAATCGTAATCGTTTTCATTTTTTAGTAGGAATAGTTTTAGGTAAGAACGCAGTCGAAAGATGTCACACAAATGGATTAATAAAAATTTACAGAAAACTTACGGATTTAATATAGAAAAAATTAATTCAGACGAAGATCGTTTTCACGCTATTTACTTCTTAGATAATACAACTGGTTCTTTACTGCTTAGCAAAAAATATACGCGCAACACTAAATTTTCTTCTCATGACGATTTGATAAGTGGGTTTCTTAATGCGCTTAATCTTTTTATGAATGAGATTAAACCTGAATCATTGGACGATGAGATTCAGGAAGTGAATTTTAGAGAGAGTCGAATTTTATACGAAAGGAGGGGTAGATTATCAGTGATTGCGATTTCGAAAAAAACCAATTTACAAGTAGAGAGAGTAATTTTACATCAAATTATGGAAGATTTCTACTATAGATTCGAATCTGCAATAAGGAATTTTAATGGGAACATAGACCCTTCAATTCTACAATATAAAAAAAGATTAGAAAATATAAATTTAAATACTTTATTCAAATTTGATGTCCAATTATAGCTTTTGATAAGAGTATAGAAGATTTCAACCTTTAGGTAGTACTTTCGTCCTTTTTCTTCTGTTCAATTTTTTCAATCTTTCCTTCGATTAAAGAGCCAATACCTTTAATATCTGGTTTAAGTTCCATTCGTTCTGAATCGCGAGTTTTTTGTTTTTCAATTACAAATGCTTTTTCCTCAATTGTTTTTTCAATAGCTTCAGAAAATTTCTCAAAGTCAGGTTTTAATTCCATTCTTTTCTGGTCTAACTCTTTTTGCTTCTCAATTCTAAACGCTTTTTGGTCAATTGAAGATTTAATAGCTTGACTCGCTTTTGTCATATCTGGTTTTATTTCCATCCGCTTAGAATCCTCGGCTCTGTGCTTTTCTCGTAAAAACACTTTTTCTTCTATTGATTTGCTAATTAATTCTGCGGTTTTATTTATATCAGGTTTTATTTCACGTTTTTTTTCGTCAATTTCTCGACTTTTTTCTATTCTAAAAGCTTTTTCAGCTACTGTAGTGCTAATAGCGTCTCCAGTCTTTAAGAAATCTGGTTTCAAGTCCATTCTCCTATAATCCTCTTCTCTTTGCGTTTCGCGTAGAAAAGCTTTGGTTCCAATAGATTGGGTAATAGAATCAGCGGCTTTGCTAATATCTGGTTTCAACTCTTTTATTTTTCGTTCCTTATTTTTTTGCACATCAATCCTAAAAGCTTTTTCGTTAATCGTTGACTTTATTGCTTCACCTTTACCTTCGATATCTGGATGTATTTCCATTTTTTTTTGTTCGGTCTCTTTTTTTTTCTCAATTCTAAAAGCTTTTTCGGCGATTGTTTTGCTTATTGCTTCACCCGTTTTCATAATGTCTGGTTTGATCTGCATTCTACTGAGATCGCTTTCTCTTTGTTTTTCTCTTAGGAAAGACTTCTCCCCTATGGATTTACTAATTGCATTGCTAGCAGTTTGTATGTCCGGTTTTAGATCTAACAATACCGAAGCGCTCTCCTTCTTTTTTTCTATTAAAAAAGCTTTTTCATTAATATTTTTACTGATAACTTCTCCTGTATGTTCAATATTAGGTTTGATCTTCATTCTGTGTTCATCAGATTCTCTCCTTTTTTCAATTAAAAAAGCTTTATCGCCAATAGTTTTACTTATTGCTTCCCCTACTCCTCTAATATCAGGTTTTAGATCGCTCCTTATATGATCTTCTTCTCTGTGTTTCTTTCTCATAAAAGCTTTTTCACTTATGGATTTTTCAATTGCTTCACCAGTTTTTTCGATATCAGGTTTAATCTCCATTCTTATTAAATCTCGCTCTCTTTGTTTTTCTCTCATGAAACTTTTCTCTGAGATTAAAGAGTTTATAAGATTTTTACTCTCTTCAAACGCACCTTTTCGTTCCTCCTCAAAGCTTTTGAAGTATATTTCTCTATCTTCTTTTTCTTTCTTATATAGGTCATCAACGATTTTCTTCTGCTTCTCTATTTCTTCGGGAGTTAAAGGCTTATCGTTTTCTTCCAATTTTCTCACACTAGGAGTAAATTATTGATTTTTTTAAATATAATATCAAAATTGATATTTAATAATTTACTTATCGAAAAATTAATAAATTTCAATGATCTTTAAGAAAAAATAAAAATTCCCTGTAATATATATAATAAGCATTATAGTGGCGTTAGTGCGGTACTTCCATGTTCTTTAGCAGAATCAATAAGTGACATTAACTTTTCAGTTGAAAGAGAAACTAAATCAAAAACAGTCATTTTGGATAGTTTTAATATCGCTTTTACAGTCTCTGCTAGATTATTGCAATCACCAGAAAAAAATACTTTACGTTTCCCGAACTTCTGCCTTAGCTGCTCTCCAACCTCGTTAATCGCACAATATCCTGCTACCAATCCTTTAGTAAAACTTCTTTCCTCCAAGAGTTCTGCAAGATTTTCGTCGTGACCTTTGCCCATTACTAAAAACCAACCTCCCTTGAATTTTTCTTTATGATCATAAGCAAATGCTTGTAAAGTAGCTAAGGGATTGTTTTGGCAACCTTCTCTACATAATAATTCAGTGCCCTTCACAATCATAACATTCTCAGGGAACTCTTGTAATAAATCCCAGGGGTATTTTTCTGTATATTCGTCTAAATTTCTACCTATTACTTGAATTTTACTTAAATCCCCTTCTCCCAATCCTCTCTTGTTAGCTATTTTAAGGTGAGGAACATCGTCTAACGTTAACCCAAAAATCCTTGCTCCAACGACATCTACGGCTAAGGTGTCTCTTCCACCTATTAAAATGTTAAATTTTTTAACTAGACGATCCTCCCATGCTGTAGGAGGGTAATGTCCGTGGATCGTCCCCTCAATTCCATCAATTATGCAAATGTCGGGCTTAATATATTCATAAACGTCTACTAATTTTGAATGTAGATTATAGTTATGATCTTTCCCTCGATCCGCGTGTTGAGGAAATCCCCATTGATTTTTTATTCCAAGAGTTACTCCTGCCATTGAATGAGTTTTAAGTTTAGGAATATTTATATAAGTGATGGAATCCCTATTTTTCATGATTTTAACAACAGTTTTGGGCAATCTAAAAGTTTTTAAGTTATATCCATTAGATTGATCTTCTGCAGAAAGTTTCCCTTTAAATTCAAAAGTTTCGGTATCCTCTTCGTCTAAATATACGATTTCAGCGCCGGTATTTTCGCATATTTCTTTAAAACCGATGATTGCAAAGACTATTCGAGTCATGTTTGCTTGAGTAGAATTCTCCATTACGTAAATATTGGCACCTTTGTCTTTTAAATATTTTATCACCTCTTTAAGTACTTCTGGAGATGTATAGGCATGTTTTTTGAAATCTATTCCATTTACTTTAATATACACTTCTTTTGAGCTTTTTAAAATTGGCTCGGTTCTCATTAAGTTTGAAAAGATTTCATTTACGGCTTTACTAACACCCATTTTTGTATCTGATATAAATACTTCAGTCATTTTAATCGTTTAATTATAATTTTAATATAAATAATCGCGATTAATTATAAAAGGATTTCATAAAAATATTAATATTTCAAAATGAAAAAAATTATAAATTAATGAATATTTCGCCTTTCATAATATTTCATTTTGAAAAAAATTTTCTTATTTATATTTTTTATACAAAAATGTGGCCTAAAGGGTTTAAATTCTTCATAGAATTCTCAGAGGATTTAAAAACTATATTTATATTTAATACAGTCAAAGATTTTCCAGAAGGATTAACTTACTACGATTTGAAGAAGTTTGGAAATATACCACACTCAAAGATTTATCGGATGATGAAAGAATTAGCAGAAGAAGGCTATTTGTCAATAAAAGACGATGTAAGTAAGGATACTGGTCGACCTAAACACTTGTATTTTCTAACCGAAAAAGGCATAAGTAAATTATCAGATCTTCGTCAAAAAATCGGAAAGATATTTGAGTTTATCAAACATCGATTTCCAGAAAGTAGTTTAGAATTTGATCATGAGAAGTTTCTAAAAGGAGCGACCTTTTGCGTGTGGTCTAGTCCAGTTGAATACATAATGCAGAAGGACATTTCTATTGAAGAAAAATTGAACACGTTGACGTATATGGAAGATGATGTAAATGAAATATTGCGAAAAATAAAAAAAGAAAAATTAAAACTGCAAAAAATAAATAATTTAAAATCAGAGGAGTAAGGTATTCATGAATTCAATGCGAATGATATTTAAATATTGGGCAAAATCAAGAAAAGATTTCATTATTCAATTTATTTTTCTTGTATTATCGACGATTTTTTACACTTTTACACCCATATTTATAGGGAGAATGATTGGAGCTGAGGTTGTTACTGTTGATAATTTATTGGTTAATTTCTTATTAATATTAGTGTCCGCATTTTTGGTATATTTCATTAGCCGGATCGCTAGACTTAAAGGAGCAGAGGTATCATCAAGAGCTATATATCATTTACGAACTGATATTAGTAATGCAATCTACCGCCAATCCTTTTCGTTTTTTGATAAGACTGAAACGGGTCAATTAATTTCAAGAGCCACTAGCGATATTGAGGAGACTCAAATGATTTTTGGTATGGGATTAACTTTAGGGTTGCAATCCATTCTTCAAATGGGGGGTGTTTTTATAGGCTTTCTACTTTTTAGCCTTGAACTATCAATTTTTTTAATATCAGCATTAGGAGGTTCTCTATTAATATCTTACTTCATCGCAAAAAAGTTAAAGCCGATCTTCTTAGAAACACGACAAAGTTTTGGCGAATTAACTAATACAATTAGAGAAAATATCGTTGGAGCTGAAGTTGTTAGGATGTTTAACACTCAAGATAAAGAACGTCAAAAGTTTCAAATCAATAATAAAAGATTTTATGAAGCCAGCGTTGACTCTGTTAAATTTAACTCCTTATACATGCCCCTTGTTTTTGTAATAATTGGTTTCATGACAATCATCACTTTTTTCCTTGGAGGAATGTGGTATATTGAGGGAAAAATGACATTAGATACAATTATTACATTGATATCTTATATAGCTTCACTTGGATTCCCTATAGTAATGTTGGGGCAAATTATGTTGCTTTATGTCCAAGCTGATGCTGCACTTACACGTGTGAGAGAGATCCTTGATTCTGCACCTGAAATTGAAGATTCCCCAGACGCTATTCCTCTAAAATCCGCTAAAGGTGAAATCATTTTTGAAAACGTATCTTTTGGTTATACATCCGAACACAGAATCTTGAAGAATGTATCATTTAAAATCCCGGAGGGGAAAAAACTCGCGATATTGGGCACAACTGGCTCCGGAAAATCAACGGTAATAAGTTTAATTCCGAGATTTTATGAAATCAATGAAGGTACTATCAAGATAGACGATATCGATGTACGAAATTATGTATTGAAAGATTTACGAAGAAATATTGGATTAGTGTCCCAAGAGACTTATTTGTTTAATAAAAGTATCGCAGAAAATATAGCGTATGGTAAGGAAGATGCTAAAGAAGAAGAAATCGTAGAGGCTGCTAAAATTGCAGAATTACACGATTTCATTACAACCTTACCAAAAGGTTACGATTCATTAGTAGGGGAAAGAGGAACTAGATTATCCGGGGGGCAGAAACAACGTTTATCTATTGCTCGGGCTTTAATTGTAAAACCTAAAATTTTAATTTTCGATGATTCTACTAGCTCTGTTGATGTAGAAACGGAATTTAAAATACAGGAAGCTCTTACAAAAATCATGAAAGATACAACGACCATTATTATCACACAACGTATATCCACGATTCGAAATGCGGATTTGATATTAATCTTAGATAGAGGTCGCGTAGTTGGCTTAGGTAATCACGAGGAATTAATCAAATCAAATGTTTTATTTAAGCAAATATTTGAAACTTTATTTCAAAAACAAAAATCAAAAGGGGGAGAATATAATGAGTAATAATCATCAAGATAGAGAAGAAGAGAAGGAAATTATTCAACCTAGTGCTGGTATGCGGCGTCATTTTATGATGGATAGTGGAAAATCTAAACTAGATCACCCTCGACATGAATTATGGAAATGGCTTTTTTCATATTTGGTTCGTTATAGGTGGAAGTTCGTAACTTTTTTAGTTTTGTTGTTAATTGGAACACTAATAACTTCGGTTAGCCCCATTATTTCAGCAAACATCATAGACAATGGTATTGTCGCTAAAAATTTTATCTATATTGTTATTATGAGTAGCATTTTCATCTCATTACTTGTATTCATGGCAATTACAACTTATTTTGCTCAGTACGGTATGGGGAGAATATCGCAAAAAATTACTTTTGAAGTTAGAAATGACCTTTTTTATAAACTACAAGATATGTCTTTAAGTTATTTTGATAAACGATCGTCTGGGGATATAATGTCTATAACAACCAACGACGTGACTCAGCTAAATCAATTAGTTGGAGGTCAATTTGTATCAATCATTACGAGTATTGTTGGTTTAATTCTCACAATCATCATAATGTTTTTTCTCAATCCATACCTTGCTCTACTCTCTTTAGTTATTTTTCCGATATTCTTTTTCTTTATATATATATTTAGAAAAGTAGCAATGAACCTCTTTAAAGAGTCTAGAAAAACAATTGGTAATGTTACCTCCTCAATCCAAGAAAATATTGCAGGAGCAAAGGTTGTTCAAGCATACGGACAAGAGAAAAAGGCTTCTGATGAGTTTGATGAAGCAAACATAGCTAATTATAATGCTATGTTAAAAATAAGGAAATTTATGGCTACAATCTTTCCTTTAATTTCGCTTGTTACTACACTTCTTACTGCGGGCATATTATTGGCAGGAGGTTTTGTAGCCTTAGGAAATGTTTCTATATTTGGGACTACAGTTTCAGTCGGAGTTTTAACTGCTTTTATTAGTATTTTAGGACAATTTTTTAGACCTTTTATGACATTAATGCAAATTCAAGAGATGATCGCAGCGGCATTAGCAGCGAGTGATAGAATATATTCATTACTTGAGGAAAAAGTCGAAATTCCCGATAGTGAAAACCCAAAACCACTTGAAAATGTCGTTGGGGAGATAGGATTTGATTCTGTAAATTTTGGTTATACTTTAGAAAATGGGGAAGTTACTGATTTTAAATCAGAATCACCTCAAATCGGATCCCAAGCTATGAGTCCACCGGGAATGTCAGGACCTCCAGATTTATCAAATAATCCAATGATGAAGCAAATGATGGAACGAGCAATGGATTTTATGAAAGCACTTCCAGAACCATATTCTTCTTTTATGATGAAGAATGTCATGCTCATGCCTCAAAATATTAGACAGAAACTATTTATGAGCCTAATGGGGCAAAATCCTTCTGAATCTCCAAAACTAATTGATACTATATTAACTGAATTTAATTATGCTGTACCAGGCACGGATAATGCTGTTACTCATCCGGAGTTAAAAACATCCTTTAAAGGAGCCGATACAACAGGTGGTCAAGAAGAAACATCCGCAATTCCAGCTCTACCTCCTGAAGCAATCTTACAAATGAGTAAATTTCTAGAGAAAAATTTGAAAAGTAAAGCGACAATTCAATCTTCAAGTAGTGGAATGGGCGAAGGCGGCGGAATGATGGGAGGAGGTATGCCACGTATGTCGCCTCAATCCATGCTTAGGATGTTAGCTTCTATCACAATTAAAAAAGATGTTTACGACCAAATTCCTAAAGTAGTTAGAGATGCATTAGACGAACAAAAGAAAATTATTCAGCACGAACAATCAAAGGGTTATGTGTTAAAGAATGTAGATTTAGATATTCCTCCAGGTAAAACTATGGCTATTGTTGGAGAAACGGGAGCAGGTAAAACAACTATAACCAAACTGATTTCTCGATTTTACGATGTAAATGATGGAAAAGTAACGCTTGACAATATAGATATTAGAGAAATCAGCAAAACTGATCTCCGCAAGCTAATTGGTATGGTGCCGCAAGATGCGTTTCTATTTACAGGGACAATAAAAGAAAATTTACTTTATGCGTTCGACAATCCTACACCTGAAATAGAAGAGAAAATGATTGAAGTATCGAAATTTCTTGGATTACATAATTTCATTGAAGCTTTGCACAAGAAATATGAAACGAAACTTAAGGAAAATGCTTCCAATATATCGATTGGACAGCGTCAATTGATAGCTTTTGCTCGAGCATTAATAACGGATCCAAAGATCTTAATTCTCGATGAAGCAACCTCTTCCGTTGATCCTTATACTGAAACATTAATCCAAGATGCGTTGAATAAAGCTAGAAAGGGTAGAACAACAATAATTATCGCACATAGGCTATCTACGATAAAAAATGCAGATAACATAATTGTGTTGAGCGCAGATAAAAAGGGTATAATAGAACAAGGAACACATGAATCTTTAATTGCATTAAACGGGAAATACAAGCGGTTATTAGATATGCAGCATCGAGACATTAAGTTCCAAGAATAAATCTTTTAATATTTTTTTCATCTTGATTTTGTATTTTTTATCATCGATTAGTAATTTGATAAATCTAAATTGTTTCCTTCTTTCTCTATAATAAATTTGTATCATTAATTACGATTGGTAAAGATGTATTTAACAATTGAAGATAAGAGGATTTCCTATAGTATAAAAAAAGCTGGAAGCAACAAAGCTATCATATTTTTACATGGTTCTGGAGGAACTTCAAACACTTGGAAAAATCAAGTAAACTTAGATATTGGATATGACATAATTAGTTTTGATTTACCTTCACATGGTAAATCTTCAGAATACCTTGAACTCTCATTAGATTTATATATAGAAGTTTTGAATCACCTTATTCGCTCGTTAAATTATGAAGAGGTAGTTTTATGTGGTCATTCATTAGGAGGAGCTATTATTCAATCCTATTATTATTTATATCCTAAAAGAATAAAAGCTCTAATTTTAATTGGGACTGGAGGTCGTTTAAGAGTAAGTCCTGTAATCTTGGATAGCCTTAAGTCAGACTATCATGAATTCTTGAAAGCCTTACCGAATGGAGCATTTAATATAAGTACATCAGCTGATATTATTAACGATTATGTTAAAGAAACATCCACAGTTAGGCCCAATGTAACTTTTAAGGATTTCTCAATATGCGATACTTTTGATACTTTGGAAAAAACCTCAAGCATAAATATACCCTGTCTCATAATTGTGGGAAAATCTGATAAATTAACTCCAATTAAATACTCAGAGTTCTTTCATAATAAAATTGAAAATTCAGATTTACATATTATAGATGATGCAGGGCACATGGTGATGCTAGAAAAACCAGTTGAAGTTAATAACAAGATAAAAAGTTTCTTTACTAACCGTTTATAGCGATAATTCGAGCATGCCAAGAGAATACACATATGGTCCGTTTAACTCAAGAAGATTAGGTATCTCACTCGGGGTAGATATCTTACCTAATTATAAACTATGCTCCTATAATTGTGTTTATTGTGAAATCGGTCCAACATATCAAGTGGTTTCTCCAGAACATAGGATTAAAGCCCCTCCGTCCTCAAATTTTAGAAAAGAACTCAAGGATATATTAAAATACGTTCCTCACTTAGACTCAATAACCTTCGGCTATAACGGAGAACCCAGTTTAAACGATAATCTATTAGATTTCTACAAAGTAGCTTTTGATGTTAGAAATGAATTGAAATGGACTGGAACACCGCCTCTCCTTACACTATTTACTAATTCTAGCACTTTATATCTCGATGAGATTCGTGATAGAGTAAAGCATTTTGATCTTGTGCTTGCAAAATTAGACGCTGCTACCGATGAAGATCTAAAACAAACGAATAGACCACATACTGACTGTCCTGATATTAATAGAATTGTTGAATCGCTAATAAAGTTGAGAAAAGATATGCCAAATAAGAAATTAGCAATACAGTGCCTAATTTCTAATTCTTACGATAAAAATTACTATTCTAACAATAATCCCGAAAATATTAAGCAACTAGCAGAGTTAATAACTAGAATTAAACCTGATATGGTGCAGGTGTATTCAATTGCTAGAATCCCCTCTGAATACTTTGTTTATGCAATTGATGAAAATAGAAAAAGAGAGATCGTAAAAATTTTAAGAGAACTAATTAATAACGATAATATTGAGATAAATTATTATTAGTTTTCGTATATATTCATACTTCTAACGATAGTATCGATGAGTAAAAAAGAATTTATTATTGGAGCGGATATTGGAGGTACTTGGATTCGTGTTGCTATAAGTCCTATTGACTTAAAAAAAGAGGTAATTATAATTAAGACGACTCAGACTCCAAAGTTAAATGAATATTCGATTAGTAATGAAATAATCTCTTTAATCACTCAACTACTGATTGATAATAATATTGAGAAGGATCAAATATTAGGAATTGGTTTAGCTTCCGCTGGGCCGATAAATATAGAAAGCGGTGAAGTTTTTAATAATGCGAACTTGGGTTTTAAAGAAATTCCACTAAAAAAACCAATCCAGGAAAGTTTTTTGGGGGTTCCTATTTATCTGATTAACGATTGTAACGCGTCAGTCTTAGCAATTCATTATTTTGAAGCAGATGACGATGAAAAAGACAATATAGTTTATATTACGATGTCAACTGGAATTGGTGGCGGAGTTATTTGTAATGGACATCTAATTCTCGGTAAGGATGGCAATGCTGCAGAAATTGGGCATGGAATCGTAAATCACCAGAGCAGCTTCCAATGTAATTGTGGTGCGTTCGGTTGTTGGGAAGTATATAGTTCGGGTACAGGAGTTAGAGACAGGGCTTTAGAAGCTATTAAAACATCTAGGTTCAGTTCAAAAATTTTAATGTTTATGGTTGATAACGACGAAACAATTATCACTGCAAAAGAACTATTCCAAGCAGCAAGAGGAGGAGATAAATTTTCCAAGAGTATAGTAGATCAATGCATCTTTTATACTAAGGTAGGTGTTGGCTTAGTAAACAATTTTTATGACTGTGCTTCTATATATTTTGGAGGAGCTATGATGAAAGATGGCGATTTAATTTTACAACCCGTGATTGAGCAATTCAAAACAGAACCTATTTTATTTACCATTAATAATCCACCTCAACTTAAATTAACCAAAAATTTAGACAATATAGGTGTAATGGGAGCTTTAACTCTTACCAAATATAAATTGGAAGGGAATCCAATAATCTTATAATTTTTCAATCCACGATAAACTATGGAAGGAAATAACTTAATTTTCACTTTTAGCGGAATCCGAGGGATATCTGGAAAGGATATTAACTTTGAAATCGCCAAGAAAATTGCTATTTCGTTTAGTAAATGCATTGATAGTGAAAATAGAGGTGTTATCATAGGACGGGACACAAGACCTAGTGGTAAGTCTATCGAAAAGGGCATAGTTGAAGGATTAGTTGCGACGGGGTTTAAAGTAGTTAATGTAGGAATATGCCCAACGCCAATTATCATTCATACTAAAAATCTGTTAAATCTACCCGCCGGAATTATAATTACAGGATCTCATAATTCACCGGAATGGAATGGTCTAAAACTTTTATCTTCAATATCTTATTTACATAATCGTGATCTAGAAGAGATATCTTTTTCTTTAAAGAGTGTCAATTTCAAGAATTATAACACGAATAACGAAGCAATAAAGAGAAATGTTAGATTCATAAATCCTATTCCAAATTACATCAAAGCACTTTATAACCATATAAATTTAAAAAAAATAACAAAAGAGAATAATCTTAGAGTAGTCCTTGATACGGGAGCAGGAGCAGGAAAATATGCTACACCAGAAATCCTTGCTGGTTTGGGGTGTGAAGTTAAGGTTATCAACAACAATCTACTTGTAAACGATACTTTTCCTAGAGACATTGAACCAATATCTAAAAACCTTAAAGATATAATTATGGAAGTTTGGCAAGGTAAATTCGACGTAGGTTTCGCCCACGATTCCGATGCAGATCGACTTGCGATTATTGGTGAAAATGGGGTTTGTTACCCTGAAGATATTGGATTAGCACTAATAACAGAACATTTTTTAAAGAATAATATTGACCAAGCTAGAGAATTCATATTTGTTACAAATTTAGCTTCTTCGCTAATGTTTGAAGTTATAGCTGAGAAATATAATGC
>JAUWZR010000261.1 GCA_030615235.1 Promethearchaeota archaeon | reverse complement strand
GCTATTCCCGGCCTTTGCTGCTGCTGTAATCGGTGGGATTAGCTTGAAGGGGGGGAGAGGATCGGTGGTAAATATCTTTGCAGGATTAATTCTTTTGGCTGTAGTTGAAGCTGGACTTTCGATGTTTGCTGTTTCTCCTTTCCTCCGAGAAATTGTTTTTGGATGTTTGGTGATTGCAGCAATTATAATCAATAGGCTCAGAGATTCCGTAAGGGATAGAATTTTAAGGCCCGTATAGCATGACGCAACGGTTACACCCGCTCTTTCCCTCTTTTTCTTACCATTGCCATTCTGCCTGAAATTCTGCGTGCTTTCCCCATAGAGAAGGTATCTTTATCAACGAAGATCGAACTATGTCATCTTTTGAACAGTTAGAAGGCTAAATAGTGTAATAAGGCTTGCCCCTGACAAGTTCCCCGAAGATGTATTCGAAAAGACCTCTATTTGGTAAGGAGTTATAAAATTATTTACTAAAAATTTAAGAAAAATTTCCAAAGAGAGAGTGTAATGTATTCTAACAGTTCAAATTTCCGAGAAAGAATAATGGCTACTTATACGAAAAAGAGAGCAAACAAAATAGTATGGCAGCCAAGAATTGAACATTGGTATGACGTGAGGAAGGTTAAAGGAACTCTTCCTGAAAAGTATAAAAACAAAGGGGTTCTTGAAATCTATGATGATCTCAGTGCTTCAGTAAGGTACTATTACGGCTCTACAACGGATATTTCGTCTCCCAAAACTTATATAAAATTTGAGCATACAGAAAGAGTAAAAGTTAGAGAGGTAAGAAAAAATAATGATATACATCTGACTTATGAAACCCCTATCGGACAATTAAGAGGAAAAAAGACATTAGGGGAATGGGGAACTTCTTGGCATTATGTTGAACACCCTGCTAAAAGCATCTCGGATTTGAGAATTTTAGAATGTATAGTAAAAAACACAAAAGCAAGGTTTGATTATGAATTTTATAAAGAAGCAGAGAATAAAGTTGGCCATAGAGGTGTTATTCAATTTTATTGGGAACGAAGTCCTTTCCAAAGGCTTTTACTAGAATATATGGGAGTTGAAAATACTATATACGCATTCCAGGATTATCCTAAAAGAATAAGAGAGTACTTGAAAACAGCTGAAGAAGCAGAGAACCAATTGTACGAAGTATTAGCGAAATGTCCTGTTTTTTCATTAAATTTCGGAGAGAATATCGATGCTCGCTTTGACCCACCTAAGATTTTCAATGAATATCTTCTCCCCTATTATAAAAAAAGAGTAGCGCAATTGCATAAAGCCGGTAAATTTTGTTTTATTCATATGGATGGTTCATTAAAACCTTTGTTGCCTTATATTAATGATGCTGGCTTTGATGGAGTAGAGGGCGCTACTTCCCTTCCACAAGGAGACATAACTTTAGAAGAATTGAAAGAAGCTCTGGGAGATACCATACTCATAGATGGAATTCCTATGCTTTTATTTTTACCTCATTATTCATATAAAGAATTAGAAGAATATACTATAAAAGTGCTTAATTTATTTTCCCCTAATTTGATCTTGGGAATTTCGGACGAGATTTCTCCACCAGGTGATATAGAGAAAGTAAGGTTTGTCTCGCAAATAGTAGAATCATTTAGGGTGTAAAATAAACAAAACTAAGGGTAATTTAAACTTTTTTGCTATACCAGAAATAAGAAAAAATGAAAAGCAGAGAAAGAGTTCAAAAAGCTATTCATCTTGGAAAGCCTGATAGACCACCAATATCACATGCTATTCTCCCTTCCGCGCAGTTCTCATATGGCACTGCCCTGCAGGAGATCCTTGATTCTGTTCATGAGGATTTTGGCTGGCATTTGTTACCCGACCTGCCACGTGAGAAACTCCCTCCAATGTACAAAAAAGGGATAAACCGCGACGAGTTTGGTACAATATGGAAAGTTACCGTTGAGGGTAGATGCGGTATCCCCATTGAATATCCTATCTCAGATTGGTCACGTTACGATGAATTTGTCTGGCCAGAATTTGACGCCGGACCACCTAAATGGAGGTTTTATAGTGGTCATATGGCGGGTAAAAATGATGATTACTATGCTCGAGGCGGATGGATTACCTTCTTTGAGCAAATGCAGCAATTACGCGGCTTTGAGCCATTGTTAGTAGATTTAATTGAGGACCGTCCGGAGGTTTACCGATTGCGAGATGATTTGCTTATGTTTAACCTTCGTTGGATTGATCGCTGGCTTAATTACGAATATCAGGCTCTACATTTTGCTGATGATTGGGGTACCCAAGATAATCTTATGATCTCACCCCGTATTTGGCGATCATTTTTTAAGCCAGTATGTAAGGAGATGTTCTCAAAAGTAAAGTCTGCAGGTCTTGATGTCTGGTTTCACAGCGACGGAAATATCACCAAAATTTTGCCGGACCTTATAGACCTTGACGTTGATGTACTCAATTGTCAGTCGTCAGTTATTGAGTTGGAAATAACCCATGAGTATGCTGGACGCATTTGTTTCCGTACCGACCTTGATCGCCAAAAAATAATGCCGTACGCCTCGCCTATTAGAGTCAGAGAACATGTCTTTGAGGTTTTCGAGGTTCTTGGAGCATCGGATGGTGGGATTGTTGCTGGTGGCGAAATCAGCGAAGATGTGCCTTTGGAGAATATTCGTGCAATGTACGAGGCATTCATGGAATATAAATATTAGATCATTTAACCTAAATTAATCCCCGTCCAAGGTGGTGTCCAAGCTATGTCCAAATGATGTCCAAAAAGTGTCCAATTGGACGGGATTGAACAGTAAAAATACTGGACTAAAGCCAAAGTCAGATCCGTGATCCAGACCTTCAGCTATAGTAAGGAACATTCTATCATCAACATTGGTGTGGTGGCTCCCCGGGCTGGACGATGTTGATAACTAGTTAGGTCTCTGAATTTATCCAAAAATAACCTCGTCCGACTGAAGGCGTATTTTCAATAATTGAAAAAGCGTTGGCTAACTGCCCAATATAGCTCTGGGTGTTCTTCCTTCCTATAATCCAACGCTTCATCGCCGTGTCGCCAATGTTCAAATTTATACCGTATCCACTTTCTCTTGCTACATAGTTA
>JAUWZR010000329.1 GCA_030615235.1 Promethearchaeota archaeon | reverse complement strand
AAAGTGTTTTAATTTATGAATATTGTAATTTTATATGATTTTGCACTGTCTTTAATTCTTCTAAGTGAGTTTCACGTTTACCAAAAATATAAAATCTTACTTCTGGACCTGTCCCACTTGGCCTAAAATATAGCGTAGAATTAACGCTTTTAAGTCGGTAGATGTCTACATTATTAGCATTATCAGATAAAGCACTCACTTTATACTCTTTTTCATTAATTGTAATAGATTTCTCGTTATTTTTCATAAAATTATTCATAATCTTAATCTTTTGCTCGTCTATAGCAGGAATAGTTCGATTTATCCCTTTAATCGACCAGTCAATTGATTTTGATATTTCATGCCCTCTTGCAATTAGTTCTGTTATTAAAACTAAAGCTGGCACAGGGTATTTATCCGCAATTATTGGAAACTTAGAATCAAATACGAAATGCCCCAAGTTATCTTTTTTCGCAAGATTCAATACATTGATAGTATGTCCTCCCGATTCTTCCCACATAACTATTAAAAAACTTTCATCATGCTTCTTTTCTTTTTCAATAAGCTCAGTTAGTTTTTGCTTTAATGGTTCAGCCTTATTAATTTTCACCATTGTTTTGTTTTCGTCTTCATAATAAAGGATTGCTTTATCAACTTTTGACTGATCTACTTCCATCCCTAATAGAAAGTATATTATTACTCCTAAATGTTTATAGCCTACACCAGTCAAAATATTTATAAAACTCGTTTCATCTCCTCTTAAATCGCTTGGAATAGTCCTCACATTGATGATATTTTTATGATATTTATTAGCTAAAATATTATGCAAGGCGGAATATATCTCATTTGGAATGTAATAACAATATTTACCATTCTGTTTTACATACAACGCAATCCTATCTCGATCTGCGTCTAAAAGTATGGCGATATTTGAAGCTTCCTTTTCCATTACTTGCTTCAATTTTTCCTCTCGAACTTCTTTTATAGGGTTAGGAGGATTAATTTCTTCGTTAATCAACACTACATCTGCTCCTAAGCGCTTAAATAAATTAACAATCCCTCTGGCTTTTCCTAGATATGGCCAAATAACGATTTTTAAACCTATTAAGCTTTTAAGCTCCAAAATGTCATTTAACAAACTTAAAACGTAATCATTATTTATCTGCTCAGCATCGATTTTAATAGGCTTGTAAGAGGGATCGAGATTTATTTCCTTGATTATTATTGCTCTGTTAGAAATTTCTTTGAATAAATCTCCCGATAAAGGCATTGGATAATCGATGTAAAACTTTACTCCATTCCAAGACAGTTCGTTATGAGAAGCAGTTAATACGATTACTAAATCAATATCCTTAATTAATCCAACCGATGCTGCGCCATACGGAGCAGACGCCTTCGATTCTCCAGGAATGTCTTTCTGGTGAAAAATTTCGTATCCATCGTAAGCAAAAATTTGAGAACAATATTCTAATAGAATATTTTTAGTTGGACGGTTATCTGTTACAATTAATACTTTGAGATTCTTACCATCCTTCATTTCCTTGTATTTTTGACTAATAGCTTTAAAAATACGAAGAAATAGGAACAATTTTCTCCTAGTTAAAACAAATTTCTCTGAACCTGCTCTTTCTAGCTTGTCAAGTAACTTAATTCGCAAACCTGAAGTTGGAGCAACAATTGGATCTACAAGATATCTCTCATCTTCCGTTAATT
>JAUWZR010000061.1 GCA_030615235.1 Promethearchaeota archaeon | reverse complement strand
TTTTCAGTAGAATTCGTAAAGGTAATATTGTTATCCCCGGTATTGGATGAATAACTATTAAAATGACTATATCCGCCCAGAGAAAGAGGGTAATAAAACGACTCGTTGAGAATATCATCTAAAATATCGACTTCTAGATTGTTAGAACCATTTAATAAAAGTATGTAAGGAGCTCCACCCATTCCTGCGCGATATTTATGTTTAATGGAATCAGAATTATTATAACCAAAAAAAGCGAATTCTGAGGGATCATCATTGGACTCCAATCCTCCTTCAGTCAGGTTGTAATAGCATTGTGTAGCGTTAACGAGAGAAAACTCGTTCACGCCCAAATAGTCTATCGTAACATTTTCAATCGAAGTAATGTTATAAATCCAAATATCTCTAAACATCATGGTAACTTCTCCGCTCGATGCGTTGGTTAGTATTAATTCTAATTCCCAATAGAGTTCATCGCCAACATCAACACCCCAATGCCAACCGTTATTTACGTGTTCTTCAGGAACATACGGACCTGCATTAACTGATGTAAATAGCATGCTTAGATTGATGGTTGTAACTAAAACCGCCAGCAAAATTAAAATTAATTTTGTTTTATGTCTTAAATTATTCATAAATTTCAACCCTTAATTGAGTTAAATTTGTTTTTTAAATATTTGTTATGTTATAATATGGATATATGGATTTAAAAATACTTGGTTAAATTTAGTCAATATTTTTAATGAATTATATGTCAAAATCTCATATTACAGCTTAGAATTAAATAGATTTTAACCAGTTAGAATCGATCTTATTTAAGGCAGCCTCAACCTCTTTTCTAACACTCCAGTTATCATCCCATAAAGATTTTGCTAACGGTTCTAACGCTTCATTATTTCCTATTTGACCTAGAGCTTTAGCAGCAGCAATTCTAATTTTTGGATCGCTGTCTTCAAGCATCTCTATAAATGGAGAGATGTCACTAATGTTTTCGAATTTTCCTAATGCTAAAGCAATCCAACTTTTAATGAAAAGATCATCGTCGTTAATTAAAGGTAATAAAGCCTCTAGGCTATCCTCGTTTCCGATTTTAATTAAGAGCTTAACTGCTGCTCTTTTGGCCTTCCAATTCGAAGAACTCAAAAAAGACTTCACCTCATTAAAGTACGTTTGATTCTTTATTTTGGATAAAGCTTCAATAGCGATGTCTCGCACCCTATTATCAGGATCATTTAAATGATCTAATAATAAGGAAATTTGCCATTCATTACCTAACTTTCCAATTAATTTTACACAAAAGCTTCTTATTTTCCATTCCTTAGCCTTAAGACCTTCAAGAACTTGATCGGGAATTTCATCTTTAGAAATCTGAATAAGAGAATTATAAGCCAATTTTCTGGTTTTATTATCATTACTCTTGAAAGAATTAATCATATAGTCTACAGAGTTCTTATCTTCAAGTAAACCTAAAAGTTTGATTGCTTCCTTCCTCTCTATCATATTTTTGCTATTTGCAACTTCGTATATTTTTTCATAAGAATCAATGTTAACAAAAATTCGTTCTAATGATTGGATAGATAACCTACGTACATTTTCATCTTTATTTTTTAATAATCTTAGAAGGGGATCAATTGCTCGTTTACTATTAATTGAACCTAAAGCCTTTATACTTGCCTTCTTAACTTCCACATCTGGATCATCCAATAAATTGATAATTAGTCTTGCATCCTTTACGTGAATCATTTTTTCTAATGCTTGAACTGCATTACGTCTGACTTCAGGATCATTTTTGTGGACTAATTCTTTTAGATAACTAGTTGATTCATCACATTGAATTCTACCTAAGATGATTGGAATTGATCGGTTAACATATATATTTCCTTTATCATAAAATTTTATAATCTCGCTTACATCTCCTAATTTTCCGATATTCACGATTGATTTGATTACATCATCCCTTATTTCTAAAGAGGGATTACTAAGCATTTCTAACAAAGGTTTTAATGCAGAGAGGATTTTAACTTTACTGAGTGCTATCACCGCTTTTTTTCTAGTATTTATAAAATTATCTTTAAGAGCTTCAATTAATATTGGACTTGAAGCTTCTGGTACATTATTAGCTATAACCTCGATAATAATTGCTCGTACCTTACCGTCTGATTCATTTTTATATTGTGTCGCGAAAAAACTCAAATAATTTTTATCAATCAAATTAACAATTGAATTTATCATATCGATTTTATTTTCTGGAACAGTTGTTTTAAGATAATTGTCCTCAAATTCTTGAAATCCCATTTTTCTATCCCTTCATCCTTTCTTTTCGATAAAAAAAGCGTCTAACTATAGAATCGAGTTCATATTTTTATTTTTAAGTAAATAGAAAGATAGAAATTGTAAGTATTAAAATTAAATTCTCTCAAATAATATTGACCTTTGATCATGAAATTTATTCCTTATGAGTCTAGATTAAAAGCAGGCGAAATTTTAGCTGAATTTATTTTAAGCCAGAATCCAGTAATAAAGAAAATTATTAGTAATAAAATTGAAAAGGTCTTTTTATTTGCAATTCCTAATGGTGGCGTACCAGTAGCAGAAGGATTTTGTAATGTACTCAATATAAATTTTGATGTATTAATTGTAAGAAAAATTAAGATTCCTTATAACACTGAGGCGGGTTTTGGTTCGGTTACAACAGATGGAACAGTTTTAATTAATGAAGCTCTGTTATCTCGATTAAACCTTTCAGAAAGTTCAATAGAAAATTCCATAGAAACTACGAAGAGAGAAATTAGAGAAAGAATTGATTTTTACAATAAAAGTACGGATATAGAATCTTCATATAATTCTTTCATAAATAATAATTATATCTTTATAATGGATGATGGATTAGCTTCCGGATTTACTATGTTGGCAGCAATTAAAATGATAAAAAAATATAATCCAAAACAATTATATATAGGAATTCCTACAGCACCACTACATACAGTTACCCATATACAACATGAAGTGGATGAGATTTATTGCCCTAATATAAGGAAAACATCTTGGTTTGCTGTAGCTGATGCTTATAAACACTGGTATGATGTACCAGAAAGTGAAGTTTTAGATATAATCAAGAAATCAAAATTTTATTTTAGAAAATAACGCCAGATATCAATTCGTCGTAAATTGGATTTTGTGTAAACTGTTTTATTCAGTAAAAAGATATCTTTCCGTTTAATATAAACATTATATTTTTCTTTTAATAAACAGTAAAAAATACCGAGTTAATTGAAGTTTCTTTACCTCTATACACTATTAAAGAAAAGTAAAAAAAATAGCAATTTATGAGCTAAGCAGTTGAAATAGAATCGAAGCGTGAGGGATATAGAATTGATCTTTAACCTTAATCACAACAGTATGAAAGTACTCAGCTAAACCTAAGAAACCACGAATCACTGATTCATCCTCCTCAAATTTAAATATTATTTTAGCAATAGCGGCGCCAGTGCTAAAGTTGGCTTTTTCATAAACCCTTTCGTCAATTAAAGGGATTTTAAGCTCATTAACAATTTCATATACTCGCTTGATGAAGAGTTCTCTCTTGGGAATATTAAAACACCTATTAATATTGAATACTAATTATTAAAATTACAAATGAAATATGATATATAATATATTAGATTTGGAACATTTAATAGTTTTTTTAACCGTGAAAAAAATTGAAGCATTGAATTTAATTTAGGTAAAACTATGATACAAGTATTATAAAAAAATATAAATTAATAAATTACAATTATTACTATAGCTATATAGTATTCTTTTAAAAAAAATTAATAATTTGGAGGAATTGAACTAACCTTGGTTTCGAAGGAATATAAGAAGATTGAGAGAGTCGTTAATTTTATGAAAAAGGGTTTAACCTCTTTAAACGACGACTTAGAAGATACGGTTAAAGGGATTAAAGATTTTATAAAATCGTTAAGCAAAGCCTTGAAAGATTTGAAAGATGTTTCTATTGAACCAGGATTAAAAACTGTTAGTACATCCTCTAAGAAAGTTGTAGCAACTTCGAGTGGCACCGCTAAAACTGCCGCAGCGAGCACATTATTTAATTTACTAAGTAGTAGCGCTGCTCCCGCACACGGAGCACCTACAGCTACCGCAACAGTAGCATTACCAACTGTAGGTGGACCGCCTAGAGTTCCTGGAAAAGGACCTCCAAAAGCACCCTCAAAGGGTGGACCACCTAAACGAACTAATTTACCTCCGGCGCCAAAATTACCTCCCACGGGTGGTATGCCGTCTAAAGCCCCCAATTCAGGGGTTGTACAAGCCCCCTCATTCGCTAAAAGACCAATGCCTCCAGCAGCGCCAACAACGGGCGTTCCCGCCAGACCGCCCGGAGCTCCAACGAGCCCCCCCGGAGTAGCGGCTCCAGTACCCCCCCCAGCATCAGCGCCTCAAGCAGGAGGTGGTTTAAGTTCTCTTCGAGATGAAATGTTAGAGGAATTAAATCGTTTAAAGAAGATTATGAGAGGAGATTAGTAACTAACTCTTCATATCTCACATAATACTCATTTTTATAATTTTTAGCACGTTTCTTTACAATATACAAGATTCAATATTTTTAATCAAAACATTTTTAATCATCGATTGTGAATTATTTAGTATATATGGACAAAAACAATTCTATAATCTGCGAAATCGATGTACCAATCGTCGTTCCTAAACGCATAATTGTTTTTGCTGGTCATCCAGATGACGAAATAATATCTTGTGGTGGCACCCTTCTAAAATATCAGTCTTTAGGAGCAAAAATAATCGTTATAGTTGCGACAAGTGGAGTTGGCGGATACGCAAGGAGTAATCAAAAAGAAGGAATTGTAAAGCAAAGAAAGCATGAGCTTGATTCAGTCCGATCATCGTTGAAGTGTGAAATTATCGAATTAGAATTTCCTAATATGGAAGTAACTCGAGAGAAAATCTCTAAGATAACAAACCTTATAAGAGACATTAAGCCTCAAGTCATATTATTGCCTCATCATTCTGATTTTCATCGGGTGCATCGAAATTTATCCCTAATTTCAAGAGAAGCCATTTACCATTGTGCAACAGGTAAAGCTTATGGGGGATACGAAAGAAATTGGACTCCATTAGGCGTGTATTATTACGAGGGTCCTTCGTGTAAATTTCAATATATTGAGAGCTCTGTTTTTGTTATAGTAGATATTAAAGAATTTTGGGGTAAGAAAAAAGAAATATTTAATATTGCTTACCACACGCAGAAAGAAGTTTTAGAGAGAGTAATGGAGTGGGCAGAAGATACTGCGATTTTAAGAGGTAATGAAATAAATTCGTCGTATGGGGAAGCTTATATTCCTATGACAGAATACTCACCACTTAGAATATTACTAATGTGATTAAATATAGATATAAAAAGATCAAATGCTGTTAATTAAATAAGCGAATAATTTGCTAAAACTAATTGAATATTATGACCAATCTTACTGTTGTTTTAGACATTGGACAGTTTTCAGCAAAAGCGGGTTTCGCTGGTGAAGATATGCCAAGTCAAGTATTCTTCACGATCGTAGGAAAGCCTAAATATAGACAAATTGATTACGAGTATGGAATGGTTCGACAAGACGACTATTACGTAGGAGATGAGATTCAATCTTTAGGTTTATACAAAGTATTTCACCCTATTAATAAGGGTACAATACAGGACTGGGTCTCGTTCGAGAAAATAATTGATTATATCTTCTATAATTTAAGAGTTGACTCTAGTTTAGTAAATGTTTTATTTGCTGTCCATCCATTGTTTCCTCATAATGATTTAAAAAAGCTATTTGAATTATTTCTAGAGCATTATCAATGCAATGCGTTTTATCCGGTATTAGATTCTATGCTTACTTTGTATGCAGGAGGATTTCAAACCGGATTGGTGGTTGAAATCGGAGATAGTCTAACAAGAATAGTCCCAATCTATCAAGGATATAAACTTGATCACGCAATCAGAATTCTTGAAATTGGTGGAAGAACTTTAACAAGGTTTATGGAAAAAATAGTAGGTGCGAAAGGGTATTCAGTAGATACTTCAATAAGAAAAGAGCTAGTTAGAGCTTTAAAGGAAAAAGCATGTTTTGTTTCCCTTGATTACAAAGAAGATTTGAAGAGAGTTGAACAATACGAAAAAGAATATTCTTTACCCGATGGCTCAACAATTTCTTTAGCTAGAGAGAGATTCGAAGTTCCTGAATTGATATTTAATCCCTCAATGGAATTAGAGGAATCTTCTCTCCCAGAAGCAATTATGGATGTAATTGGAATGTGTGACCTAGATGTCCGTCCAGATTTATTAAACAACATTTTTCTATCGGGAGGATCTTCGATGTTTCCAAATCTCAAATCTCGAATCTATCAAGAATTAGAAATAGAATTGGCGCGCCGTAAAAAAAAAAATCAAATCATCAAAATAATAGCACCCCGGGAAAGAATTTTCTCAGTTTGGGTTGGAGGATCGATTTTAGCTATGATTCCCGAATTCGAGCAGAATTGGATAACCAGAGAGAAATATTTTACTGACGGTATTCCTGAAGATATTCTATGAATTGTCGCTTAAAGTTCAAGCATCTCTTTTTCAAAAGTATCATTGTAATATTACAAGCGTATTACTGTTCTTTAAAAGTATTATTCTGGTATTATAACTTAGTAGAATTTTATCTCAAGAAGAGTGTTAAAAAATGGAAGGTCCTCAAAATACGAGTTTTGAACAACGTCAAATTCTAAAAAAATATTATAAACCGAATTATTCTCAATTGTTTAATAGGATAAAAGACATTAAAACTCCTGTAAAAAATGAAATTTTGATGTCTTTACTTGACGGTAATTGGCATACTGAATTAGATTTGATAAGAGTAGCTAAACAAAAAATGAAATATATGGGTGCTGTTACCTTAGGGACAATGATTCATTCCCTAAACCATCATTTGAATAATGATTATTTAGAGAAAAAGGTAATTAATGGCAAGTTATCTTATAGAATTTCAGATAACTATGTTGGACTTACTCGAGCGGCATATAATAAATATAGGTTTAAAATGGACTAATTTCTAATCAAAATTCTTTTTTAGTTTCTTTTTACGCACTGGTCTTTAGATATTTGAAATTCTGTACAATTAGAACAAAAACTAATCGGTCCTTCTTTTAAGCTATCATTCCAACATTTTGGACAAAGATAATAAGTAATTTTTTTCTTATTCTTCATTTTTAAGATTTTAAATACATTAAAACCGCAGATTGAGCAAGTTGCAGATTTTAATATGGATATCTTCCCAGTTTTTGGAACCGAGAGATAAGTCTTACAATTTCTATCAGAACACGCTAGGAATCTTTTCTTTTGTGAAGTAGTAATTAATTTCATTTGATGATTTTTACATTTTGGGCATTTTGAAGTAGTTTGAGGAAAATTTTTTTGCCTAGAAGTTTGTTGCATTGTTGTTTTTAAATTATGTTTAACGCTGTCAAATTTAATAGTTATCGCATTTTTCTTATTACGAAATTTATCAAATAGATCAAGAAATATCTTTTTTACGATTATAACGACATCTTCCATTGTTTTCCTTTTTTCCTTTACATCTTCGAGTAAATTTTCAACAAATCGGGTAAACTCAGGCTTTAAAAAGGGTAGCCACACTTTACTTAACTCCTGGATAAGAAATTTACCCCATTCAGTTATTCTAAAGCGATTTTTAGCAATCCTATAAGTTAATTTACGATCTATCAGAATTTTTATTATTGTAGGTCGAGTGGATTTTGTACCTAAATGTTCCCTCTCCATTAATTTTAATAAAGTTGTATCTGAGTAACATGGTGGAGGTTGAGTTTCTTTTTCTTCCAAAAAGATTTCATTAACTGGAAGTACTTTGGCATCGATCTCAAATACTGGTTGATAAGATTTTTTCAAAAATGGAACTATTTCGTAAAATCCACTATAAGTTAACGACACGATTCGGGATGTAAATAGTTCATCCTTAATTGATATTCTCAATTTAGTTCTCAATTCTTTTGCTTGATTACCGAAAAGGGCTAAATAGTGTCGTGCTAATAGGTCGTATACTTTTTTCTCTAGATTATTTTCAAATTTTGAGCTATTTTGCTCTAAACTTACTAAAGGAGTGATGGGTGGATGGTCTCCTGCGTCAACTTTTCCAATTGTTGGTTTCAATCGATTTATTTTAAAAAGGTTTACTGTGTAAGTTCCGTAGTTAGTATGGGGTTTAAAATTATCTAGGTATTGAATATGGTTAAAATTTGAGCTGTACTTATCGCTGTCAGTTCTTGGATAAGAAATAATTTGATTTAAGTATAGAGAATTCATAGCAATCATAGCAGCTCTTGCGCTAATTCTTAAGATTCTAGTTAACAATACAAGAGCTTTAGAAGTATTCAATGGTGTCGGTGGATTAATTAGTGCGGATTCTTTTGTATTGTTTAAAATTATTGCTTTTTTCTCGTTTTTAATTTTTTGAAATATGGCTTTCGCTTCGGATTCTTTCTCTTTAATGAATGGATTCTTAGTATGCACAGCTTTTATAATATGATTTTTATGCTCTAAATTAGCACTGATCGTCCAGTATGTTTCAGGAATAAATTGATCGATCTCAAGGTCTCTTAAATATATCAAATAGAGTAACGAAGTTTGTACTCTCCCTATTGATACAAATTTATTATTAATCTCATTTAATATTGGCCTGAACGTATTTGTGACTTCCCGAGTACTTGAAAAGCCAATAATTGCGTCAATAATTGCTCTTGCTTCCCCTGTTTCTCCCCAACTCCATTTGGGAGGGATTAAATTTCTATATTTTGAAACGATCTCTTTTTTTTCTAATGAACTTAGCCATAATTGGTTTACTTTAATATTTCTATTAGCTTTAATTACATAAGGTAGAGCGTCAAAAAGTCCAATATTACACCCTTCTACATCTGCATCAGTTGCAATCACACATTCATCGCATATTTTAGAGAACTCGATTAAAGTTTTAATATAAGGTTTAGCATAACTAATGGCGACTTTATCAATTGAATTTGGATTTGTAATGATTTCTCTTGGATCTGAGTTGGTCCAGCTTTTAAATTGATTGGTATTTCTATACTCTAAAATATGTCCTCGAAGAGGAACAACATAAATATTCTTAGAAGGTATTTGATAAACTTTTAGGTATTTTGTTTTGTTTATGACTATGACTGGTCCTAATGCTTCTGCGATTCCTTTAGCTGCTTTATTTTTTTCAGAGATTATTAAAGTCGGCATTAGATTAGTGGTTAGTTCAAGCCTTAATAAATAACAATAGATCTATATATTTCTAATTGTTTTAAATAAAAAACATCTAATTTGAAAAAGATAATTTGTCTTATTATAATTTTTTATTGAAGATATCGGTTTTGCTTAGATATCTTAAAAATTAATGATTTTATTGTTTTGGGAGAATGAAGCTAAATTCAGCTCCTAAATCTCTTCCTTTTGACTCAACCCATATTTTACCTCCATGCGCTTCTATAAAACCTTTAGTGATATACAATCCTAACCCACTTCCTTTATCTAGAGTAGAATATCCATCAACTCCTTGTTCAATTGTCACGAATTTGCCAAAAATCTTTTGAATTTCTACTGGAGTCAAGCCTTTTCCGTTATCCTTTATTTTAAATAGAACACTTTTCTCTTCCTCTACAATAGAGATATCAAGTTTTCCATTTTTGGGAGTAAATTTGACTGCATTTGATAGAAGATTCAATAAAGCTTGTGAAATTCTGAAGTGATCTATACTTAATGTAAGATTTTCTGAGATGTCAAGGTTAATTGTTAGTTCTTTTTGTCCGATTTGAAACTCTAAATCAGAAAGACAAGCATCTATTATGTGATAAATATTTTCTTCTCTTTTAACCAATTCTACCTTTTTAGCTTCGATTTTCATTACATCTAACAACCGATTGATATATCTTTCTAAGCGTCGTACATTATTCAATACCCTATTTAAATCCTCTTTAACTTCCTCATTCAACCCCTTTTCTCTTAAAAGAATCAAATCGATATATCCTCCTACGGAAATTAGAGGTGTTTTTAAATCGTGGGCAGCAATACTAATAAAATCTGACTTCAATCTATCCAATTCTTTCAATTCAATATTTTGTTGTTTCAATATTCGTTCAGACTCTCTGAGCTCTTTAGTTCTTTCTTGTACCTTTTTTTCTAATTCTTTATTTAAAATCTTCAGTTCCTCTTCTGATCTTTGGAGTTTTAAGTCAGCTTTTTTTTTTCCAGTAATATCTTGTATTATGACTTGAATAAGCGTTTCGTCTCCCATCTTAATTTTTGAACCGCGCATGTTTATCCACTTTTCTATCCCATCTGATCGGGTCATTTTAAATTCTAGGGCTTTCATTGGTTTGTCTTGAACAAAGCTTTCAAATTTGCTCTTAAAAAAAGGAATGAAATATTCTGGTCTTTCAAGCATTCCTAATATTTCTACAAAATTTTTCCCTATTATATCTTCTCTCGTGTATTTAGAGAGCAACATGTTTGTAGTTGCATTACAATCAATCAATACTCCATTCAAGTCCATTATCCAAATTGCATAAGGAGAGCTTTTAAATAAGTGCCTGTATTTCTCTTCTGATTGTTTTAGCTTATGTTCTAAGTTAAATCTCTGAGTAATATCTCTGCTTATCCCGTAAAAACCTATTTTTTTACCAGAGGTGTCTTTATTTAAGTAAATGGAGGTTTCAATAATGATTTTCGTATTTCCTTTTTTAATACCCTCAAATTGGAAGTATTCTTGTGGTAAACCAGATTTATAAACCGAATTAAATATTTCAAAAATTTTTATTTTATTCTCCTCGTCCATAAGTTGTCTATAATTTTTCCTCATCATTTCGTCAAATGAATACCCAGTCATTTGAGTAAAAGATATGTTCATAAATGTGAAATTTCCTTCCAAATCCACTTCAAAATATGCTTCCTTTATATTATTGATTAACTGTTTGTATTTTTTTTCGAAAGCCATTTTTAGTAAAAACCTCTTAGACTTATTAGATAATAAGTTCCTAATTTATATTTTAGTAAAGATTTTTAATAATATTATTCTTTCATAAAAGTTATTGAAAAAAAAATATAAGGAGATACATTCAATATCTTATATAGTAATAAATTGTAAATGGTATAATGGTTAATATCGAACCTTCTTTTGAAATTGATGAGAATGGACGAGTGATCTGCCAATCTCACTCAAAATATCCCTATTTTATTCAACCAAATAAAACTTTTTTTGAGGAAAGACGGATGGAGAAGGAGTTAACATGTCTTACTTGTTCACATTACGAAAATGACGCTTGTTATTTTCCAAGGTCTGAAATTGATAAAATAGAGTTAGATAGGTTAAACAGGTCTCGATTTCAATGTAAC
>JAUWZR010000119.1 GCA_030615235.1 Promethearchaeota archaeon | reverse complement strand
AGATTCCTTATTCAAGAAGGTATTGATTCGATATCGTTAAATTTTGATACTTATGCAAAAGGGAGAATAAATACTTGGCGCACAGAGATCATTGAGACTAAATTACCGGAAGAGAATCGAGCGAACACATATCTGTTTTTGGATAAATGTGATAAACTAATTGAAAATATAAGAATTCCTCGAGGAAAATTAAGAAATATGGTAAGAAAGCAAAGAAAAAAGGTAGAACCGAGGTTAATAGAAATTACTAACAAATTTAATAATGTTTTCTCAGAGATATCTGAAATATCTTATAATTTCGTTAAAGACTTGAATCAAGCTGAAAGTTTTGCGTTTAGAGAAATATACGATAGATATTATAATCGGTTAATTGCATTCGAAGAGGAAATTCCAAAATTAACGAAAAAAATCCGTGAATTTGGAATTTTCTAGTTTTTTATTACTATTATATCACTACTACTCTATTTATTTATATTAAAAAATCAAAAAAATTAAATTTTAATTAATATTTAAAAAGTCAAGTAATAGAGTATTTTATTATTATTTTTTTTAGACTAAATTAAAAAGTGAGTTGGTTATGCCGAGGGGACCAGAATTTACTGAAGAAATATTGGACACATTTTCAAAAGTGGATTATTTACTTAATGGAATGATTAATGATCGAGGCGTTCCAAGAAATATAAAGCGAGTAGCTCAAAAAGGAATCGAAGAATTAAAGCGCGAGGATGATAGTCCTGCAGTTCTTGCCAGTAGTGTTATGTATATGATTACAGACTTATCTCAAGATGCAAATATTCCATTTCATTCGCGAACTACTATTTATCGGATAATTTCTCTCTTAGAAAATATAAAAGATTAAATTTTATTATTTTAATGCCTTCTTATTTGTAAGATTTTCAGACACATTTTTGGGTTCGATACAAAAGGCTTTCTCTTGGGAAGGTGGTCTAGCTTGGAATGATACTGAAACCTATGTATTTCAGCATTAATCTCGGTTCGGAACTGAGAGGTCGGGGGTTCAAATCCCCCCTTTCCCATTTTTCTAAAGTAATCTCGAAAGGAAGTCGTTAATTTAAACTTTTTCAATCCAAAAAGCGTTAATATTTATATTTTTCAAGAGCGCTTCTGAAAAAGGGTCTGATCTTGCGAGTTACCTTAATTTAGGATACATTGAAACTAGCGCTTTGATAGGTGAAAACGTTGAATACGCCTTTTATACTATAGCGGAATCGCTTTATAACTCATTGCTATAATACTTAAAAGTTTTCATTTAATGAATTTTTTACATTAAAAATCTTTTTATCTTTTATAATACATAACTTTCGATGGCTCTATTCATAGCATCTATCAATTCGTCTATAGTAAAAATTTTATCTAAAAAAAAAAACGCTCCAATGGAAATGGCTTCTTCTTTAACACTAGTATCGGCGCTTATAAATATAATTCTTGTCCTATTATCAATTTGTAATATTGACTTTGACGCTTCAATACCACTCATTTCGGGCATTCTTTGGTCCATTAAAATAACTTTAGGCTTGTTTAAAAACGATTTGAACATGGAAACAGCTTCTTTTCCGTCGCTAGCAATACCTGCCACTTCAAAACCGCTTAAAGTTAGAACTTGCTCGTAGAAGAATTGAAGCGAAGATTCGTCGTCAACGATAAATATTTTTTCTATTTTAATCAACCTCAGGGATTAATAATACGAAATTACTACCTTTCGAACGGTCTCCCTTAACTCTATCTTCGACCCATATCTTTCCGTTATAAGTTTCTATGATTCCTCGTACTAACGACAACCCTAAGCCCATTCCAAGAAAGATTTCTTCTTTGCTATACGTCCTTTTAATGATTCTTTCTTTCACAGAATCTGACACTCCAACGCCATTATCAAGGAATTCCATTTTAATGTAATTTATGCCGTTTTGTTGCTCTCTTAGAATTCTAACGATTATTTTTATTATTAGATTCCTATTATGCTTTATTGCGTTAATTAAAAGGTTTTCAAAAACATCTTCTAAAAAATCGTTGGCTTTAACAAAAAGATTTTCATCTACAGAATCGATTTGAAAAGCAATATTTTTATCTTTATAGGACTTCTTTACTAACGATATCGTATTTTCTAAAACATTAAAGATTTCAATCTTTTTTAAAACCTGTTTTGTCTCTTCGAGTTGAGAAAGTTTTCGCACATTAGAAACTAGTTTTGCCCCTCTAATGACTTGCTCTTTAATAATTCTAGCATTTATTTCAAAATTATCGCCTTTCTCAGAATTTTTGAGAATTAATTCGCTAATTTGTATTCCAGATAAAATACTTTGTAATATATTGTTAATATCGTGCGCAAATAAGTCTTTATAGAACTCTGCTCGATCGTACGCTTCTCGATATTTTTTTTCAGATTCTTTCAATCTTTCAATGAGTTCTTTTTTGTCAAAATGTTCTTTAATCTTTTTCAAAAGGGTAAGTTTGTCATTTTAGTATTAAATATAAGGGGAAAAAACTTGTATTTAAATATTATTACAAATTTATTTTTGTTCACACAAATAAACTGTAAAAGTATTTTTCGTGAAACATAAATTTCACGAAATAAATAATAATTTGTGATGAAGAATTTGTCAGTTTTCTAAATATTCTCAGTAAGTAATTTATAAACCAACCAAATTTTTAAACACTGCTGGTTCACTTCCCTCGTCTATAGCGCTTATTTTAAAGTCTATGCCATAATTATCTCTGATTTCCGGTGCTTTTTGAGCCGCAATGAATTTTTTTCTAATACTTGCTTTCTCTCCATGCCAAATCCACACTTCTTTATTTACAGGGTCTATAATTACGAAAATTGAGAAACTATCTAAAAACATATGAATAGGACCATCTTCAACTTCAATTTCTATAAAATCTTCGTTTTCTTCTTCTATTTTAAATAGTAGAAACTGTTTTTCTAACATACTCATGATCTAAATAATTTAGTAAATCAATATTATTGCTAAAAATATCGATTCAATTGAATTTCTTAATAATTTTATATGTAATTTTAGTTTTTAAGCTTTATCTATGAAAATATACAATACTTAAATTTATCTTTAAATTAAAAAAAAAATAGAATTTAAGCTTTAAACTATAAATAAAAAAACGAATTACTATTTGATCATATTATTATTTTTATAAGATAAAGAATAGAAGTCATATCAAATAAATTAGGTGAATAAAATATCTCAACAAAGCGTTGATTACGATGTTATCATAGTTGGTGGAGGTCCAGGTGGATCTACTGCGGGTTATTTGTTAAAGAGACTCGGACTCAGTGTACAGATAGTTGATAAAGATATATTTCCTCGACAAAAGCTATGTGGAGGTATCCTAACATTTAAAACTTTTAAGCTATTAAAGAGAGTATTCGGCGAAACGGTGGAATCACTTCTCGATAAGCATATTATAAATTATTTTACGAATCGTTTTGAAATTAATTATAAAGTAAAAAGGATTATGTCAAGAAATATTTCCCAGTTTCCTTTTTACTTAGTGGACAGGTTAGTATACGACAATTTCCTTTTGGACAAGGCGAAGGAAGCAGGTGTAGATGTAATCGAAGGAGAAAAAGTCGAGAAGGTAAATTTACACACTTGTGAAATAAGTCTATCGAAAGGTGATAAATTTAAATCAAATGTTATCATAGGCGCTGATGGAGCTAACAGCATAGTAAAGCAAGAATTTTTCCATAATCGAATAATTAAAAAAGAGCAATGGAATTATAATTTAGCTACAGGACTTGAGTGTTTTATCGATAGAAAGGATTTAGATAAAGAACTTTTTAATTATCCTATGATTTCATTTGGGTTTTTAAAATATGGATATAATTGGTTGTTTCCAAATAAAGATAAAGTAGTTCTTGGCGTTGGAGGTCTCATTAGAAAAAATAAAGGCTATTTTAAAAAAGCATTGCACAATTTCATATCTGCGTTGGGTATAAATCCAGAAGTGGTTTCCGAAATATCTGGGCACCCCATCCCCTATGGAAATTTCAAGGTCACTCCTATTTATAAAAATAAAGTAATTTTAATAGGTGATGCAGCGGGTATTGCTGATCCATTTTGGGGCGAAGGTATTTATTACTCACAAAAAACCGCTGAATTCGCCTCTTATGCAATTTTAAAAAATTTACAAAATGTAAAAAAATCTACCACATTCTATTTACATTTATTAACTAAATATCTTTATTCGGAGTTTCAATACACAATGAAGCTAAGATGGCTTATTTTTAATCGAGTTAATACTCTATTAAAGTACTATCCCACGCATTTATTGTTAAAAATGATGAGAGAAAAATTATTAGAAGTAACACAAGGGATTAGATCATATAGATGGTTTCGATTAAAAGATAATTTTTAACTTGGAGAGTTTTGAGAAGTATTCAATCTCATATAACGATAAAAATTTCCAGTTTATTCATGTAATACGCTAGAAGCCAGATGAAAGCAGTATGAACGATGGCTAGTGGGAAGAGAATTATGCTAGGCGTATCGAAAGGGAATATCGAATAAATCGTGTAAGCAATCAACATATGAATTAAATAAAAAATAAACGCATTCTTCCCCACAACGCTGAATATCCTCTCTTTTTTAATAAAATTATATTTTATTCCCCATTCTTCAAATATAAAATATAAGAGATAGTAAAGTATTGACGCCACTCCTACGCTAATTAAAATATAGGGAAACGAAATATAGGGTCTACTTACTCCCCAAACAAAACCAGATCCAATCCCAATTAGTAGGCAAACAAACCCTCCATACAAGAAATAGTGCTTTACATATTCCTTATCCTTCCTTAAACCCTCAGCTAAAAACGAAGATAAAATCATCATGGAACCCCATGAAAGTACTGCTAAAATACCTCCTTCTACCGAATCGTAAATTATTACGCTTGCAGGTGTAAGAAGAATTAACTGATGCAAAACCATAAAAATGATGGCAAAGCTTAGCTTCACAAATGGTTTTAATTCGAGTAGAGGTAATACCATTAATCCTGAAAACCCTAAAACTTGAAGGGTACCCCATCGAAAGTAAAACCCGTCGAAATCGATATATATAGTTAATACTAAGCCTATAGCAATGAAAATTAAAAATCTGCGGATAAATCTAAATACTGCTCTTTTCTTGCCAAATTTTTCAACGCGCAGTTTATATGAGATTTTCATATTAAGCGCCAGCATAAATACAAAAAAGGGTGCTACTAAATCAACATGTGTTAATCCATATTCCCCAGCGTGCTTAGTCCAAGCGGGAACGTCGTCATAGGGATGAAAACTATTAAGAAAAACCATTAGAAGGATTGATAGCCCTTTAAATACATCTATACTTAATATCCTTCTATTTTGATTAGTTAGATTATCTTCCTCTTCAGTCATATCTTTACGAAATTATAATTCAATTAAAAATTAAAAGAGAAAATTAAGTTAAAAGTTTTATTAGCAAATAGAATATGATAGAAAAAAAAGTCTTGTTTAAATTTTCCATTGACCTTCTTCGTAGATAACTATTCCATCAGCAATTACTTTTGAACCTGGCAAGCTCATATCTTTGAGGATGTCCCAGTGAATCGCACTTTGGTTGGTTGATCCTGTTTCGAGTGGTCCTGAGCCTAATGCGCAATGCATTGTCCCTCCTATTTTTTCGTCAAAAAGCATGTTTTTTGTAAAATCGGTTACACCATAGTTAGTTCCGAAAGCAAATTCACCAAGGACATCAGCATTTTCGATTGCTATTATTTCATGAAGCATGTCTTCAGCCTTATCTGCTGTAGCTTTGGTAACTTTTCCGTCTTTGAATTCCAAGTAAACATTTTCGATTTCTCTTCCTTGGTATATTCCGGGATATGTAAATCTTATGTGTCCATTTACAGAATCCTCTAATGGACTTGTAAAAACTTCGCCATCAGGTAAGTTATTATGTCCGCAGCAATTTACCCATTTTCTACCCTTCACTGACACAATTAAGTCGGTATCTTCCCCTAAAACTTGTATTTTTTCCACTTTATCTAAAATTTCGACGAGTTTATCTTGTTTCTTCTCAATCTCCTTCCACTCTTTTACTGGATCCTCCTTGTCTAAGAGCAATGCTTTCTTAACAAAATCAAAGTAGGAGAACAAGTCCATATTTGCTTCTTGAGCGAAGGCATTGCATGGGAAAGGAATGATAACCCAATTTAATTCACCTTTAGCATATCTTTCCATATAAATTTTCATGATCTCTCGATTACTAGGTGAACCTTGAGATTTAGCAATCTTTTTTGGATCGACTAACGAAAGTTTTTTCCGGTTATAATCCGCAAAAATATTGATAAGGCAGTCAAAATCGCTTATGACCATTTTTCTGACGTTGTCAACATATTCCAATTGTTCATCAGAACCGTACTTATAAAGTAATTCTTGTGTTCCTTCAATTTGAGGAATCAATAATGGATGACCACCAACTTTTAGAACTTCAGCATAAATAGCTTGAAAAAGTTCTTTAGCAACTGTTGGTCCTACTACTGCTACTCTTTGATCTTTTTTTACACCCACGGCATAGTTTACCGCTAGTTTCGCTAATTTTATATAAAATTCACTTATCATGCTTTCTTAAAATTCTTGAAACTTTAAAAATCATTCTTTTGTTGAATCGTAGTATACCAATTTCTTTTATAGATATAATTTCAAAATACTGGGATAATTAATTCTAAATTTTCCATTGGCCCTCTTCATATATAACTTTTCCATCAGCTAAGATTTTAGATCCTGGTGGTTTCATATCTTTTAAAATGTCCCAATGTAGAGCGCATTCGTTTTTTCCACCGTATTCAGGGAATCCGGATCCAAGTGCACAGTGTAACGTTCCTCCCATCTTTTCGTCAAATAGTATATTTTTTGTAAAATCAGTAATTCCATAGTTCGTTCCTATTGCAAATTCACCAATAATATTAGCATTTTCTATTGAAATAATCTCTTGTAGTAAATTTTCAGCTTTATCAGCTGTAGCTTTTGTCACTAATCCGTTTTTAAATTCCAAATAAATATTTTCGATTTCTTGTCCAAAATATATCCCTGGATAGGTAAATCTTATGTGCCCATTTACAGAATCTTCTAAGGGACAGGTAGCTACTTCTCCATCTGGTAAATTTTCATGTCCATAACAATTTTCCCATGTTCTGCCTAATACAGAAAATGAAAGATCAGTGTCCTCCCCTAAAACTTTAATTATTTCTGCGGCGTTTAAAATTTCTATGAATCTTTTTTGATTTATTTCAATTTCTTTCCATTTTTTAACAGGATCTTCCTTATCTAGAAATAATGCTCTTTTTACTATCTCAAAATAAGAGAACAAATCCATATTTGCTTCTTGAGCAAAAGACTGGGACGGGTAGGGGATTCCTACCCATTTCAATTCCCCTTTAATGACTCTTTCATCAAATATCTTATTAATATCTCGTCTAATTTGTGAACCATAATATTTAGCGACTAATTTCGAATCAACTAAAGAGAGTTTTCGAGTGTTATAATCTCCAAAAATGCTTATGAAACAATCAATTTCTTTAAATAATGTTTTAAAAACTTCGTCTATATAAATTAACTGTTCTTCTGAGCCGTATTTAAAGAGTAATTCATTTTCTCCTTCAATACTCGGAATTAGTATTGGATGACCACCAATTTTTAGAATTTCAGCATAAATAGCTTGAAAAAGTTCTTCAGCTATTGCTGGTCCCATTACAGCCACTCTATGACCATCTTTAACATCTAAGGCATAGTTTATAGTTAGTTTCGCTAATTTTACGTAAAATTCACTTATCATGTCTTCTCAAAATTCTTGAAACTATAAAAATCATTCCTTAGTTGAACC
>JAUWZR010000043.1 GCA_030615235.1 Promethearchaeota archaeon | reverse complement strand
TTAGTTACAAAGGAGGTTAATTTGCGTGAGTTTAAAAAACGATCAATTTCTCCATATTTCAGACTCAATAACTAATCCCTACATAACAGAATGGCTAGCAAATGGTAAAAAAGTTTTAGGATATTACTGTACCTATATTCCAGATGAACTTTTACACGCTGCGAATCTACTATTATTTAGAATTCGAGCAACCGGAAATACAAGCATGAATTTAGTTGATGTTTATATGGTAAGATTTACGTGCTCTTTTGTTCGCGCAACATTTGACATGGCTCTAAGAGGTATCTATGATTTTTTAGACGGTATTTTAATTTGTAATTCCTGCGATCACTCTCGCCGAATGTTTGAACTTTTTGATTTAAAAGTATTTGGGAGAGAAAATTTTCCTAAACCAGCTTCTCAATTTTACTACTCTATACCTCATGTTATTACAGATGAAGGCTTTGAATGGTATTATACCGAGATACAAGAATTAAAAGCTGAATTAGAAGAAAAATACATTCTAGAAACCATAACTAATCAAAATTTACTTGAAACTATTAACATTTACAATAAGAATCGTGAACTTTTACGGAAAATCCACGAAATGAGAATTATTGACACCCCCAAAATTACTGGTAGTGAAGCTTTACAGATATCGATGTCGAACAATTCAGTTCCCAAAGAAGTTGCTAACCGGGAATTAGAACGAATTCTCAACTCTTTGAAAGAAAGCGAAGGTGTAAAATCCAACGGTAAAAGAATCATGCTTGTTGGAAGTGAAGTTGACAACACTGATTTTACTGGATTAATAGAAGATTCTGGAGCCCTAATTGTTAGCGATTTTTTATGCTTTGGGACTCGCAATTTTTTAGACGATGTTCATTTAGGTTTCGAACTCGATCCACTAAAAAGCATAGTTGAGCGAGTTTATTACAGAATATCTTGCCCTAGAATGATGGATGATCACGAACGACGATTGAATTTTATGAAAAATGAAATTAAAAGAGCAAATGTTGATGGAGTTATCTTACAAAGAATAAACAATTGCGACTTACATGGTTGTGATAATATGTTATATGTCCATGAATTAAAGGATTTAGAAATTCCCGTGTTGAATTTAGATCGCGAATTTTACCAAGCAGATACCACTAGACTTCAAACAAGAATAGAAGCATTTTTAGAAATGATTTAGTTTAGAGAAATTTTATAATAAAAATAAAATAAGAAGATGTGATTTTGTGAATACTACAGTTAAGATGGAAAATAAGATTGCCCCTTATCAAATGTTATTAGACGCGATGGAAACGACCCACGAGTTAGTAGAAAAAATCCTTCCCGAAACAGGAATTCCCTCGTTAAAAATAGGATTGGAAGAAATAATACCGGTTGTTAGGAAAGATATTGAAAAAGCTCGAGAAGGTGTGCCCATCGTTGGATACCACTTTGCATTTCAAGCTGATTATCTTAAATGCTTTGATTGCGTTCCTATTTGTCTCGAAGGAGTCTCATATTTTCTCTCAACTCTTCTAATCAATGGTGTTGAAAAATATTACGATGTAATAGGAAATTGGGGTCACCCCTTTCATACATGTTCCGCCCAAAAAGGAGCAATGGGGATGAGTTTAGAAAACTTGTATCATTTTGACGCAATTATTACTCCAACAGCACCATGTGATTCAACATGTGCGTCTTATCCTTTTTTCAAATATGAAAAAAAATTTCCTCTAATAATTGCCGATATGCCCTTTCTTCACGATGAAAAAAGTTATGAATATTATGCTGAGCAATTAAAGCTAAGTCTTTATAGTCTGGGGGAAGTAATTGGTCAAGAGCCTGATTTTGATAAAATGAGAAAAGCCTTGGAAGTAGAGAATGAAGTTTCAAAATTAAGAATGGAATTATTTGACTTAATAAAAGCTGTTCCAAGCCCAATTGAAAACATCTTTAATCCTATTGCAGCTGCTTCAACTGTATTTATTTCTGGAGCTCCTGAAAACATTTCATTCTATAGCAGGATACTAGAAATCGCAAAATCTAGATATAAAAATAATAATCACCACGGAGGAGAAGAACGAATAAGATCAATCTGGCCTTATATGGTTACTTTTTTTGACATTTCCTTATGCGAATGGTTGGATCGCGAATTGGGGATGAGTGTTCTGTTAGATATTTTCAATTATAATCTTTCAGATCCTATTGACACAAAGTCTGATTTAGATACTCTTTTTTATGGAATGGCCAGAAAAGCGATGGGTTGGCCAATGGTTAAACAATCAACTGAATTCTATTACCCCTTCTTAGACGATTGTATTAGAATGGCTAAAGATTTTAGCGCTGATTGCTTCATTTATACGCAGAGTATTGCATGTAAGCAATTTGGAGGCATTCCCCAGCTATTAAGGGAAGCTCTCAGAGACGAAGTAGGAATCCCTATGTTGGTTATCGATTTTGACGTTGGAGACGCCCGAATAACATCGGCAAAGGCTATAAAAGACAAAATATCGATGTTTGTTCAGACCTTACTATAATTGAGAGAATTCAATTATATTAATGTTTTAAGAAGTTTTTTGTAATTTATACTGCATAAAGAGGAATTTTAATGCTTTATACTAATTTTTTAGGAGAAAATGGAAAGGTCTTAATTTGAATTAGTTACTTTTATTAATTTACATCTTTTAAACTACTTGAAATGATGAGGAATTTAGGTGTTTTAATTAAATGTCTCTTAAAGAATTAGGAATTATACATAAACAAATTGAGCCGATTCTAGTAGTTTATAATAATTTCCGAGGAGATATAAAAGATATACCTTCTAGAATTGAAGAATTTCGAGAAGATTCTACAATATTCCCTTCCAATCCAGTTATAGTAGTTATTGATTATGGAGTTTATAGTGAAGGGGGATCGGATATGGATATATGTCTACCTACTGATAAAAATTTTAATAAAGAAGGTTTTAGCCTTAAAAAGCTTGAAGAAGTTGAAGTATTATCAATGTATCATAATGGATCCTATAATACCCTAAGTGAAACCTCTCAAATACTCTTTAATTATTTTAGCGAACATGCTGTTTTAGGGACAACAAAAATTCGACTAGTTATACAAGAATCTGATAAAAAGAACTCCAATAAAAATCGAATCGAGATCCAAGGAATTTTGCATTTGTGGGATTCCAGATTGGAAAAAAACTTAAATAGAGTTTTAGATGATAAAGAAAAATCAAATAGTATAATGAAACACAGAGAAATGTTTAGTATTGAAACCTCTAAAGAAGAAAAAACTCTATGGATAAAAAGTGTTATAGCGAAATTAGACAAAGAAACCGATAATTACCAAAAATACGATATTTTATCCAGTTGCGCGCATAAATTTTCACAAAAAAGAATTGATAAATTAAGAGATATTTATGAAAAAACTGAAAATGTTGATGCTGTAATAGAGGAAATGCATAAAGATTATCTTTGGTACGAAAATCCTACGCGAGAAGGTGGTGTGATTTATACTACCAAAATACCGGTTAACTTGGAGGGTTATAAAAATGCAAAAACTCTAGAAGAGAAAAAACGCAATTATTGTCATTGTTCTTTGGTTCGCGATTATTGGGATGAGGGAATTTCACCAACCTTTTGCAATTGTAGTGCTGGTTGGTACCGGCAAATATGGGAGGGGATTTTTAAAAAACCCGTACGAATTGAAATTTTGAAAACCTTATTAAGAGGAGATGAAACCTGCGAATTTGCTATCCATATTCCTCTCGATGATAAAAATTCTTAAACAAAACCAGTATGTCATAACTCGGTATTAGAAAAAGATGAATAAATAAGAAATAAATTTCTTTGATTTATTATTTTAGTATAAAAAATAGGTATTGAATGATGAGAGAAGATCTAGAAAACTTAACGAAAGATGAATTAATGGACTACATTGAAGATATTTCTAAAAACTGGTTGGCCATTGATGGAAAGGAGTAAAGATTGACTTTATCCCCAAAACCTGGTTTCAAGCAGTCGAAAAAGAATTTGGTTTAGAGAAAGCCATTGAACTTGATGTAGCGCAATGGGAAAGATTTACTGTTATTGAAGCAAAAAGAATTATGAGCCGGTTTAGTATCCCAGAATTTGGAGGAATTTCGGGATTAATTAAAGCGTTAAGATATAGAATTTACGCCATTATTAATGTACAAGAAATTGTTGAGATTTCTGAGAAGCATTGTGTGTTTCGGATGAACAATTGCCGGGTGCAATATGCAAGAAAAAGAAGAAACCTTCCGGACTTCCCTTGTAAACCAGTAGGGATTGTTGAATATGAAAATTTTGCTAAAACCATCGATCCAAGAATTGAAACGAGATGTATATGTTGTCCTCCAGACGAGCATCCTGAAAATTACTATTGCGCATGGGAATTCGTTCTAAAAGAATAATATTAATAATTTTTAAGGAAGCAAATATATCAAAACATAATGAAAAACTAACAATAATTAAGAGAAAATAATATGTCAGAACAAGAAATTAGGACGCAAATCTCAGAAAAGGAAGACGAGATCACGAGAGTTGAAGAGGACGCCTCAAAAAAGGAGGCATCTGCTGAGAAAGAAATCGAAGCGGATTATGATGAAAAAATTAACGATACCAAATCCAAATTTGAAGTGGGAGAAGTAGATTTAAAAGAAGCCACAGAAAAATCTAAAGAATGGACAAAAAAAATGAATAAATTAACTGTGGAGGTCTCTTCATTAAAGAAAAAATTAGCTAATTTGATTAAGGGAAAGGCTAAAGCCTTAAACAAGAAACTAGATGGTATTCTTAAAGAAAAGAAGACCAAAATAAAATCATATGAAGCAGATATAAGAGCTTTAAGGAAAAAATTAGAGAAATTAGAAGCTGAGCAATTAAAACAACAAGTCAGCTAAAATTTTTTATATTTATTATTTTTATTCATTTTTTACACTTTATGGGTAAATGATAAAAAACACGATTCTTTTAACTGGTTTTGAGAAATTTGGTAAACTTTCTTCAAATCTAAGTGGTGATATTGTTAGATACTTTGATGATAAATTTCAACAGTATTCCATTGAAAAAATTATTTTACCTGTTAGTTGGAAAAGGAGCGTTGAGTCATACTTAGATTTTTTTAAGTCAATTAAATTAAAACCAAATTTAGTTATACTTATGGGAATTCATTCAAAAAAAAGAATTTCTTTAGAAAAAGTTTCCTTAAATTGGGCTTTGGGTAAAGATGTGGATGGATTCTATAAAATGGGTTTTATTAGCATAAAAAAATCATTAAAATTCAATACAAATTTAAATGTAAAAGAAATTTATGAAGCTCTTAAATATAGCTTAAAGCTCTCCATTTCTTATTTTCCGGGATTCTATTTATGTAATTATATATATTATTGGGCTTTAGATATTTCAAAAAATATATACCCCGTAATTTTTATTCATATTCCAAGAAAAGGTAAATTAGAGGATTATTTATCCTATATTAAGAAAATTCTTGAAGAAATATTAAATATATGTTAACATAATAAGTGTTTCGATTGAATCAATGATTAAGTGGTAGTTTTTGACCCTTCTCATTAAGTTCATCTCTTAAATCTGGATTTTGAAGAAATATCTCATCATAAAGCCAGTCGAGAAGTATCACCTTTGAATTTTTAATTTCCTCTTCAAATATTTCCATTTTACCGTATTAGTTATTATTTCTTAATATTGAAAAGTATATCCTCACAAGGACATATTTAACCCACTAATATCTACATAATACTGAAAATGAGATTAAAAATTGATTACAAATATGAATTAAATTAAGAAAAAGATGAAATTATCTTTCTTATCTATTTTTTTTTATATTTTGCTTCGATTTTCTCTACATCGTAGGCTATGTTTTCTATCAGACCGCCTTTGATGACTTTATCTAATCTATCTATTAAGTCTCTTGGAAAAAGATCAATTTTCGAAACGCCGTCCCTAAAATCTTTAAAATTTTCTGTAACCATATATTCACTTATGCTTCTTTTCGCATCAAACTCATCCATCACGGCTTTCGAAAATAAATCAATAATTTCGTTCATAATTTTCTGTTAAAAATCATCAACTTCACTGTTAGCGTCTTGGATCATGTGATCATATTTTCTGTTTAACTCTTGGATTTCTTCAGTTTTTTGTGCTTCAATTTCATCAATTTTGGGTTGTAACTCCTGTTTTTTAATTTCTAACTCTTTTAGTTTCGATTCTAATTGTTCGATCATTATATCATCTAAATAAAAAAGGTTTTAAAAATTTAATATTGTTATTAAAATTTGAAAATTATTAAATTGAAGAAATAATTATTATCAAAATACTTGTTATTTCAACTTAAGAGTAACCTTTTTGGTTTATATTATTGGTCTATCTTTACAATACCCCATAACTAATAAAATAAAGATTATAGCACACCCAAGAATTTCAAAGGCACCAATAGGTAGAAATAAAACTGCAAGGATCATGGTAATGAGTAAACTACTTATTCCAATCCAAAAACCCCATAATAAATTTTTCATAAGCCCAATTGCGGAAACAGTTCTCATCATCGTAAAAGCCCAGAAAATGGGTGCGAGAGATAAAGGTTGGTTTTCTAAAAGTTGTTGTATTATAGGGATACCCCATTCTAAATAAAGATTTGGGATGATATTAAATGCTATTAGGATAATCGCTATGCTATCTGCAATTTCTAGTAAGGAGTAGAGTAGCATTGAAATTGTTGCTACATATAAATACTTATTATCTTTAATTTTATGGGTGTTTTTGGATTGTGTCATGATATTTTCAAATAAATTTATTATTATCTATTTTAATTTTGATGTCTTTATTAATTTCGGAAATAATGCTCCCGTTCTTTTCTGATATTCCTTATATTTTTCACCGAATCGTTTAACAAGATCTAATTCTTCATAGTGAATCATTATGGGTGTATAAATTATGATGAATAATGAGGAAAGGATTACTAAAAACCATGAATTAAATATAAAACTCATAGCAATGAACATAGGAAACTCTCCAAGAGTTTGAGGATGTCTAATATAGTTATAAATTCCACTATACATTTTTGTTTCTTTAGAAGGAGTTAGAGTTTCAGCCCCAGCATCCTTCATCCCCCTTATCAAAAGATATATACCTGGTATCAATATACAGATCCCTATGATTATCCCAATCCAGATATTTGAACTGATGATCCACTCATTTACAACGGGAAGAGGAAACCAAATCCAAAGGATTAAATTTGCAATAGATATAAATTCAGCTAATCCTCCAATTGAACGGAATTTTTTACAGTCTTTCCAAGCTTTGTCACCATATTTTTCTGAACGCTTCATGGGTTGGATACTGAGGGTGTAAAAATAGCCCATAACAAAAAAGGTGCATAATAATGAAATAAAATTTATGATTGAGATTAGGACCAAATTTTTCTTCCTCTATTATTGCTGAATATAGATACTATATGGCAAAAATGTTTTAGTAATGATTATTAGGTTTTTTTTAATTTAAAACTTTAAATATAAAATATAATATTATTAGTTATATTTTCTTCTTAAAGCTGTTTATGATAGGATTTTAATTTCGATTAGATATGCCAAAGAATATAAAAATTCCAGAACCAGAAAAAAATCTTAAGTTCATAGATACCCATTGTCACCTCCCATTTCCTCGACCTAAAAAAAACGATAGGTTACCTTCTGATGAGCAACAATATCAAGATTTTTTGAAGAATGGTGGTGTTTATTTGGTAACCAGCTCAATTGATAACATTACTCTTGAATTAATCTTAAATTTTATTAAAGAAAAGGAAAGGATTGGTTTTACTTGTGGTTGGGCGCCTCAAACTGTCACCTATTCACCTAAAACCCAATACGATAGAGAATGGAAAAAATGGGTTGATTATATTAAAGGAAACCAAGAGAAATATTTAGCAATCGGAGAAATTGGTTTAGATTTTCATCATGCTAGGACTCTTGAAAAGAGAAATAAACAGGTTACAGAATTAAAGAAAATATTCGAGTTAACGAAAGAGTTTAATAAACCCTATATTCTGCACATTAGAAACGCTGCTGAACACGAATTTGATCGAAACCACCCTAAGCATCGTTATAATAAAAGGGATGGCGCTACAAAAGAAATCCTTAATATGATTAAGGAGTTTAATGTTAATCCAAAAAAAGTTATGTGGCACTGCTTTTCGGGGCCATATGAGTATGGAATTTCTTTACCTAAGCAAGGTTACATGCTTTCCGTTCCTAGTTCGGCATATAGTATTAATAAATGGCGGAGAGTTACAAAAAATACAACATTAAATTCTCTACTTACAGAAACTGATAGTTATTACCAACATCCATATCTACGAGGACCCGTGAATGTGCCGTTAAATGTTAAATATTCAATTGCTGCTCTTGCATTTTCTCATAATGTACCACAAAGCATCGTTAGTGAAAGAACAGTAGAAAATGCAATTAAATTTTTCGACTTAAATATTGGCTGATAAAATTTTTGGGAGTATCTCTCTTTATTTTAAAAAAATAGGTAGTTGCAATGCTCCACTTTTCTTTTTTTGTGTAGAACCTTAATACTCAAAGGTGGCAATAGCTTATTCTCACAATATTTCTCAACAAGAAGTGAGTAGAATAACAATCGAGAATGGTGTAAACTTCTGTGCTTTAGAATAAGAAAGTTAATTGTATCTAATATGAATTTGAGCCATTTAATTTTTCAAATATACTATTAATGAAATAGGATTTTAAATCCAGCTTTCAAAATTTTTTTAAGAGAGAATCAAAATTTAAAGATCTAAGTTATATACTATTATATTAACAATTACTTGAATGATTAAACGGTGTTTATTTATGGCATTATTTGATTTAGTTTTTTTCTTAAATTTAATTGCGTCAATTGGGGGTATATTTTTCTTTCTTTATTATGTCTGAGATACTAGAAGAGTTTTGGATTTTCTCAAAAGAAGGAGAAGCTATAGTAAACTTCTATAGAGATCCTAATGCGAATAGATCATTCAATTATAGAAGTACTTCATTTGATCAAGCTAAACTCAATGAAATTAAGATTCTAATAGTATCGAATCTACAAAATTCTTCCCAGAATAAAAAATCTTTTATGAAATTTGAAAATGACCTTTTTAAGTATGGCCAATGCCTTGAAAACGACCTTGTTATATTTTATAAGACAAATCCAAACATTAAAGAAAAAAAAGTCCTAAATTTATGTAAAATGATCAGTGAAATTTTAGAGGGTGCTTATCCTCTTGATAAATTACAATTATGGGACGGAAATCTCTCTTTTTTTGAAAAACTTAGGAAAAAGATTGCTCTCTACTTTAAGATGAGGAGTCTTTAAAATGCTTTTCTTTTACAAAATTCTAAAAACAATAATAATTTTTTATTTTTATACTAATTAAAAGAGACTAATGAGTATATTGAAGATATTAATTACATTCTTTTCAAATACGGGAAATACCGAAAAAGTAGCTAAGAGCATGAAAGATGGGTTAACAGATTACGATGTAGACTTAATTCATGTTAATGATGTGGACCCTACAACATTGAGTTCATATGAAATTGTGTTTTTAGGTTCAGGAGTTTATGCTAGTAGAATTGATAAATCCATTTTAACTATGATAAAAAAAGCTATTCCTGAACTCCCTGCAAAATTTGTATATTTTTGTACTCACGCTAGTTTAAAATTGTATCAAGAACCATTTAAACGGATAACTGATATCATTAAAAAGCATAATTGTGAAATCGTTGGTGAATTCGATTGTGTTGGCGAGAATTTAGGCATTCCTTTGGATACTCAGTTAGCTATGTTAGAGAGATTGCCAGAAGATCAAAGAGAGAAAGCGAAAAAAGACAGAGTGCAAAATAAAGGTCGCCCTGATGAAATGGATATCGAAAACGCTAAGAATTTTGCTATTTCATTAGTGAAAAATCTCTAAATTCTTTTTTTTTCTATTTGTATAAAATCAAAATCTAAAATGCTATTAAAAATGCAAAATTTGCTTTAAAGTTTTTAACATCGTAAGTGATAATAAAAATCAGTCTAAATTTCATTTAAATATAATCCAAAAACTTTCATTATTAAGCAATTAAAAAATAAAACTACAATTGTGAAAAAAAATGAGAAATTATAAAATTGCACTAATTATTGCTGCTGCTCTTATTCTAGGTGGTGGTATAGGATTCATTATTACTGGTTTCGCATCAGCAGGGAGTATCGAAAATTCGTTTAATTTTACGTACGAACCAAGTTCTCCTGATTCTATAGAAGACCTTACCTTCAATGTTGACATAGGAAAAATTCTCTTTAAGTATAATACTTCTCCAACTACTTCTTATGCCAACATCGATGTTGATATAGAAATTGCAGGTTTGTATATGGAAGGAAAGACCTATGAGAATTTCTTTCACCCAAGTACAGAATGGTGGGACAATGTGACTGCTACATTTAACCTCCTAACTTTACCAGATGTTTGGTTTGATCCTTCGCATTGGTTTAAATCCTATGACATAACTGTAGCTATTACCTTAAGAACAGATGTAGTATACGATCTCACAGCCTTAGTGTCTGTAGGATCTATTGAAATGCAGGTTTCCGATGGTGTTGTCCTAAATGGAACATCCTTAACTTCGAGCACGGGATCGATCAAATTAAATACATCAGGAAACAACGAGTTTCTAGGGAAAGTTAGACTTGAGAGTAGTGCGGGTAATGTAGAATCTTCTACTGCTAAAACCAATTTTACTCGCGGTTTTCGAGCTTTAACATCAGCAGGATCAGTATCATTAAACTATACAAACTGTTTAATGGGGGATAATTTAATAGGCTTAACCTCAGCAGGGAGTGTGACCTTTAAGAGTTACAATATGATTTACATAAAAGACATCATTTTAAACCTTGAATCATCGGCAGGGGACATTAATGCGGACCTATATCAGTATATAACTATGGGCGCAAATGTATCCGGTAGTTGGAAAACTTCCGCAGGAAACGTAAATGTACATTATAGAGACAATTTAAACAACACTGATGTTAAATTTGTTGGTTCAACTAGTGTAGGAACATTTAATTACACGCCTCACGCAACTATGGAAATCACAGGTTTAGGAAGCATATACTCCACTTTAAACTACGGAGATGCGATGTACAGATACGAATTTTCATTAGATACCTCGGCTGGCAATGTAATCGCTAACGCTCAAAGCGCTTAGTCATATTTTTTTAAAATCTAAATCTCTTTTTTATTTTTGTTTTTTTTAAAACAGATATCAAGACTTCATTCTCTTGACCGAACATAATTCTCCATCGGAACTAATGGTTGGCTTACGGTATCTAATAACTCCTGATGAATTTTATTTTCTTGAATTAGCTGCATCCCTGCATTATATGCAGCAGTTGTTATTTCTTCAAGTTTTTCTTCAGCACCTTGCAAAAATTTCATCATTGGGGAATGTGGTCTTAGTAAAGCACCCATAAACTCACGTTCCGCATGAAAACAAAATTCTTTCATATGCTCCAGAAGTAAATTGAAATTGTCGATCTCCCAATAAGCACAACTCGAAACTAAAAAACTTTCCCTTCCTTTTTTTTTTTCTTCATTGGATGATGGGATCGACCATCTTCTAAGATAACATATGTCTCTCCCCACGGAATTAACATGCGGTCCATAAAAGTTTTCATCGGACCATTCATGCCCGAAATGTAGAGAGGTGTTGCAAAAACCCATATATCTGCTTCGAGTAATTGGGGATGAATTTCAACCATATCATCCTTCTGGAAACAATCAATATTCTTGATAGAACAAGTAAACTGACCACAACAAGGGTTGATCTTGAGGTCTTTAGTTAGATAAAGATTCACTTCCGCTCCGGCATCTTTCATTCCTTTCAGAAAAGGAGTTAAGAGCATGGCCGTATATCCTTTATTACCTGCTGGACTACTATTTATCGCAATAATCTTCATTTTTTTTCACTCCAAATATCTTTTATAGATAATAAGAATTAAAAAAATCAACTAATTCAAATTTTAATTTTGTATAATTTTTTTAGATTTAATCAAAATATTAAACATTATTTAATATAATTTATCAATAAAAGAGGAAATAATATGGTAAATGTAAAAAGATGGGAAGATGGCGATAATTGGGTTGAAGTTGATTTAGATCGCTGCGTAGGAGCAGCGAACTGTGTTAGTGTTTGCCCTGCAGAGGTCTATAGCCTTGTAAACGGTAAGGTTGTGGCCGAAGATATTATTGAATGTATTGAGTGTTTAGCTTGCCAAGATGCGTGTCCCACTAATGCGATACTAAAACACTTTGCGTGGTAATAAGTAATTGAATTCATCTTTTATGATTAGTTAATAATTTCTTCTCAGAAAATAACAATGATAAAAAAAAACAAAAAAAGAGTTAATTTATAATTTTGTTCCGCAATATGAACAAAATACTGCCGATTCCTTTACTTTTGCTGTTCCACAATTAGGACAATAAGCTACTTTTCCTTCTGAAACTTCTCCATGGGGTTTCTTTATAATTTCTGCGTGCGTTAATTGTCCTGTAGTGGAAGAGAATTTACCACGTAATAAACCGTTCGCTTTTAAGTCTAATACAATGGCTTGTACGTCTTTTATAGTAATACCTGTGTTTTGGCTAATTTCTTCGATGGTTGCTTCTGGATGTTCCTCATATTCGTATAAAACAGCGTTTCTTAGCTTACTACGGTTAGCCCACGCTGCGATCTGACCGCCAATAATAGCTGCCGCAATTGCATACCAGACAAGGCCCCACCAATTTATCAATGTACCAGCCCAAAGAGGTACAAATATATCATTAGTTCCCCAATAAATTAAAATACCTGCGATGATGAAAGAGCATACGCTTACTCCTTCAGAATATTGATTTCTTTTATATTTCATCCTTTCTCACGCTAAATATTGTCATATCAATTGTTGGAGTATATTAGATTTTCACTCAATTTAAATGTATATGCAATTATTACATGGGAAGTTATTATTAATCGAATTGGATAAAAAAAGAGCGGAAAAGAAGTGTTGATAGATTTATTTATTTTTCAATCTCTATTTCTAATTCATCGATGATCTCCATTAAATCAAGTACTTCAAAATCAAAATTATAATTTTCGTTAGCATCGCTTAAATTCGTTTTACAAAAAGGGCAGGTCGAAGTAATAACCATTGCCCCTGTTTCTTTTGCTTCTTCAAGGCGTTCCTTTGAAATTTCTACAGCCCATTCAGGGTATCCGATTTTTACACCTCCTCCTGCACCGCAACACCATGCAAAATTTCGATTTCTCTTCATTTCTACTAAATTTAATCC
>JAUWZR010000207.1 GCA_030615235.1 Promethearchaeota archaeon | reverse complement strand
TTAATATCTTTTGATTTTAAACTAGTACTTTCAATATTTTTAAGGGAAAGATCAATATCCCATAACCTGTCTTTTTTTGATTGATTTTCCACGCTTAATTTGCCTTTAAAGTTAATGGATTCTATGTTAGCGTCATGATCTAACTCTACATCAACATTTTCGGTAATTTTGACCAGTCCAGTTACTCCTTCTCTATTGCCATCTTTTAGTAAAATTGATCCTTCTAATTCGCCCGTGGTTGCATCATAAGTCTCGATTACAGGGGTAGAAATATCTCTATCGACTAGCACAACTTTAGTTCCATCTATATCGGATCTCTTTAGACCTTCAGCTAATTTTTCTTCATCAGCTTCTTCTGCAGCCCAACCATAACTTGGTTTAGGTTGTGCTCTTGACCTACTAGGTTGTTTTTCTTTTTTCTTACGTGCCATGTTAGTTTACCATTTTTTACATTTTCGTAATATCCCATATAACTATCTAAGGATTAATAATTATGTAATCGTGATAGTTAAAAAAGATTTATCAACAAAATCTTAGATTAACAAAAATATTACCTGGTTCAACTTTTTTTTCATGATAGTGTTAGATAGTGAAATCGTCAAACTTAAAAGGCATTTCGTTAGGGTTTTTAAAAATATATCTACACATAGGGCATGTTAATCTCTTTTTCTTTGCCGTTATATCAGGTTTTTTGAAAGAATAGCCGCACGCAGGGCATATTATAATAAAGTTGGAGTCTATATTCATCACTATCTTCATATTTATTATAGTATAAAACTATTATTGTTCTATAATATAAATTAATCATCAAGTTCGAGCAGAATCAAAACTAAATCATTTACATTCGTGCCAGTTAGACCGGTAATAATCTCTCCATTTATTAGGTTAAAAAAGGCATTAGAGTTATTGCTGCTTAAATAATTATCGATGTTAACATTATTTTTAGTAGTTTCCATTAATAGACTATTATCAACGATTGCACCCATAGCCTTACTATTTCCTTCAATCCCATCGAGATTACATCCTAATACAAAGAACTTATAATCAATTTTTTCGCTTTTTACAGTATTGAGGAAATTTAAAAGCATTTCTTGGTTCCTTCCACCAATTCCTTTCCCTCGTAACGTTACAGTAAGTTCTCCAGTTCCGATCATTGCTATCCTGGATTTTTCAGGCTCTTTCGGGTATTCCTTAAGTTTTTCTGTTATCAAATAGAAAAGATGTTTTCCAAAGTCTGCTGCCTCTCCCGAAATTTCGTCTGAAAAATAATCAATCTCAAAGTTGTGTTTCATTAGATAATTAGACACGTGTTCCACGCTTAATTCGACGCTCCCGATTAGATATGTCTGGATATTTTCGAAAACAGGATCATTTTTTGATGGATTTTCTAAGTGTGGATTTTTTGCTCCTTCTATAATAACCTCTTTAGCAGACATAGGAATCCTATCAAGTAAATTATATTTCAATAACACATTATACGCATCGCTGAAGGATGTTAAGTCAGGAACGGTAGGACCTGACGCAATTGAATCTAATTTATTCCCTACAACATCAGAAATCATAATTGTCAGTGTAGTTGCCTTACTACCCTCATAGATTCTTTTTGCGAGGTTGCCTCCCTTAAAGTCAGAGATATGCTTTCGGATCGTGTTTATTTCGTGAATTGACGCACCTGAGGCTAACAACAACGAGTAAATTTTTTGAATGTCTGCTAGAGTTATATTTTTTTTTGGCAAGGGTAGTAAGGCAGAACCACCTCCAGAAAATAAGCAAATTATTAAGTCCTCTTTATTAGCACCATCAATAAGTTCTAACATCTTATTAACACCGTTTAACCCAGCCTCATTTGGTATAGGATGAGATGCTAAATTCATTATTATGTTCTTTGTCGAGCTTCGGAATTTTAATTCTTGATCTTCAGGGATGTTCAATAATCCCTTATATTCAATTTTAGAATTGGTTTTTAGTAATTCATCTAATGCTATAGCCATTTGAGCGGTTGCCTTTCCGCCCCCAATAATTAAAATTCTTTTAAATTTCTTAAGATCGTATTTATCCTCTTGGATTATGAGATTTCCATCATAAATCTTCATATTATTTCTAATTAATTTTTTAGGCTCGACCGAACTAATTGCTATTTCCAATGATTTCAGACCTATTTTTCTTAACTCTAAGGAGTTTCTATTTAGATTCTTGGATATTAATTGTGAATAATTTTGTACATACATTTGAATCAACAATATTAAAGAATTTAATTAAAATTAATATTGTATGTATAATCTATCTCAATTAGATATGTATTTAAACTCCAATTGACGATTTCAAAAGAATGATGCCAAGCTCAGAATTGTATGATATTGCAATAATTGGTTCAGGACCAGGAGGTTACCATTCCGCTATTAGGGCAGCTCAATTTGGTGCTAAAATTGCATTGATTGAAAAAAATAATTTAGGAGGTACGTGCTTAAATTTGGGCTGCATACCAGCAAAAGCTCTCTATGCATCTGCAGATTTTATTCAAAAACTTAGGGAAAAAGGAGAAGATCATGGAATTCTCTGTGATTTTAAGTTAGATTTCAGTAAAGCGATTGCTCGGAAAAATAAGGTTGTTAAAGATTTAACGGATGGAATCGCGAGATTAGAAAGTGCTTGGAAAAACGATGTCTATAAGGGGTATGGTAAGATTATAAATGGAAGCGCAAACAATGGATTTGAAATCTCGATTGAAGGGGAAGATAATAAAAAAATTAAAGCTAAAAGGGTAATAATCGCCACAGGTTCAACTCCAGTGTTAATTCCTGTGTTCAATATTGACCACGATAGAATATTAACTACTGACGATGTCTTACACCCTAACTTTACAACATTACCTAAAAAATTGCTTATTATCGGAGCGGGAATAGCTGGGTGTGAGTTTGCTAATATTTTTGCTAGTTTTGGAAGCAAAGTTACGATGCTGGAATACCTTCCCTCTCCACTTGCATCAGAAGAGCCTGTGATAGTTAAAGAAATAAAGAAGAAGTTTGATAGTCTTGGTATCGAAATTCTTGTTTCACAAAATGTTTTATCAATTGTAAACACAGGATCAGGTGTAAAAGCAACAACAATTTCAGCTGATGTTCCAAAAGAGCAGATAGAAACGGTTGAAAAATCTAATTTTGAAGCTGATTACTGTTTGGTTACAATTGGTCGAGCAAAAGAATCTGGAGATTTAGGATTAGAAGACTTAAAAATAGAAACACAGCGCGGAGCAATTAAAGTAGATCCTAAGACATTAGAAACTTCTGTAAAAGGAATATTTGCCATCGGTGACGTTACAGGGGGAATAATGCTTGCTCATGTTGCTAGGCATGAAGGTGATGTTGCTGTAGCAAATGTGTTAGCAAGTTTAGATGAATTTAATGTTAAGGAAAAATCTACTGATTACAGAGTAATTCCCGCGACTATTTTCACGAGCCCAAACATAGGATCAGTAGGATTAAGGAGAAAAATTGCAAAAGATTTAGGACATGACTTAATTTTTGGAAGATTCCCATATGCATCGTTAGGTAAGGCGAAATGTATGGGAGAAGAAGATGGATTCATATTGATTATCGCTGATAAAAAAACTAACAAAATACTAGGTGCATCTTGTATTGGTGCTGAAGCACCCGAATTAATATCAGAGATTTCTTTAGCTATGCAACATGGATTAACCGTTCACGATGTTGCTACTACAATACATAGCCATCCGACAATTTCAGAGATGGTTTTAGAAGGGATGGAAGATGTTTATGGCATGGCTATCCAAAAAAAAGGAAGACCTATACATTAAAGCGAAAAATTTATTCAAACTTCAACTTGTTATCGTTTTACATACTTAACTTGAAAAGAAGATAATTTTCCTTTTTCAATTATGATTTCTCGATAAGCCCCGGCTAAATTAGAACCAGAATAACTCCCTAATCCTAGAGCTGGAGTTTGAACGATATAAGGAGCGTTGGTTTCAACTTCATCTTGATTTTTTAGTCTTTCAGAATAATAATCGTAGTATACAGCTACGAAATTGTCTAATTTTTCTAGTTTAATTGGAATCGTTTGATTAAGATTAATAGATTTTTGTTGAGGATTCCTCAACCTAAACTCTTTTAATTGATGAGTATGCCCTGAAAGAGTAAGGACACAATAATCGAGGCAAAATTTAATGATTTTTGCCCAATTTGAAGAGATTGTTCCAAATTTTAAGTCAAATTTATCGTCGATTCGAATTGAGGAAGGACGCATTCCCAATTTTTCCATAATAGATTCTTTAAACTCTTCAAGAGAAGGAATTTTATCTTTTGGTTTTGAAAGAGAAAATGTTTTTCTCATGGTTTTTTTGGGATTAATTGGAGGTCCATGAACCATTAGAAATGTATTGTATCCCGGTTTAATGGTTTTATTTATTAAGTCCTCTAAATACCTTATTTGTTTGTTGGTAACTCCAGTTACGGAGGGGTGTCCACT
>JAUWZR010000104.1 GCA_030615235.1 Promethearchaeota archaeon | reverse complement strand
TTTTTTTTTTCTTTATTTTATCTTTAAATTATATCGCATAAAGAAACGATTATTAAACACTAAATATAACCTAACAAATCAAAATTTTATTCCTTTTTAATTTCTAATATCATTCGTGAATAGAAAGGATAGTTAAAATTTTTTGGAGTGTAAATAGCGGGGGTTCGAATCCCAATCTGCTGGAAATCAGCGATGCAAGATTTTTGAACGAACGATCTCAGGGTTTCTCATCCAAAAGCGTGAAAAACTTATTTTTTCCACACATTGTCGAGATATGAGCCCTGCGGCATAAACCAGGCTAGCCCACCCCGCTTAGGTTTTTTTATGAGAATCACTCTTAAAATATAAATCATATAATTATTTTTTCTATTAATTTCTTTTCATTTTAAAGAGGATATTAGTGGTGTTTTTTTAGCACAATATATAATAACATATAGTTATTTAAAACAAACACACAAATTTATCGAAATGGCTAATTCTCATTCAAAAAGTTTTTTTGGGCAGAATACGGGGATAATCGTTAGCAGTTCTTCAAGCTCAGATCCATTTATGTTTATTCATTTCTTTAAAAAAAAACCGAACGGAATTTGGGAAAAACCCTCCTCTAGCGAGGGCAAAGCGATTAAATTATCATTAGAAGAGATCGTAATGATATTAAGAGTTTTGAACTATGAAACTAATAAATGGCAATGTCAACACATCTTTAAAGGTAAAGAAACCTCCGTATCTTTTAATTGGGAGGATGTTAATCATGAAGTACTTTGGATTAATGTAGGTAATTACTCAAAAAGGCTCAATTTTGCTCAAACGGAAATTTTTCGACTTCTTTTAACCCACTTCCTTGACGAAAAAATAGTCTATTCTACTTTCCAAAAGAAAGGCAATACAGACAGAATAAAAAAATGTAATCAAAATAATCAGTTCCAATCAGACGAAATTAACGTCCAGGTAGACGATCAAAACCTAAATGACACCAGTAATCTTTATGGATCTATCGTAGGAGAAACGGAAAAAGCAGTCTTAATTGACTTTACAAATAAAGAAGAGTGGATACCAAAATCTGCCATTAGTAATCAATATCTTACAAAGAAAAATGTTAAACAGAAATTTTTGATCAATAATTGGATTTTAAAGAAGTTAGAATTAATTATATAGCTAGCAAATACATTTTTAAAATAAAAAGAATAACCTTAATTTTTACTCTAAATTAACCTTTCTATCACAAGAATTAGCAATTATTAGCGTTTTATGACCTTACTCGATCTTATTGTAGATTTCTTATTAGACCCTTGGTTTATCATATCTTTAGTTTTTTGGGTTATTGTGTTTATTTTTGTCTTTTTACTCAGAAACAAAAAAGAGGCTTACACTTTATTTTTCCCTTTACTAGCTATGTTTAAGACTAAAAAACTCAATAACCTTATTCAAAGAATATCGAAAAAAGCCCCTCGATTTTGGAGGATATTTTGGAATATAGGCATATTCGTATCTTTTGGATTTACAATTTATGGCTTTTACTTTTTCTTTACTAACATTTTAAACCTTTTTTTCCAACCTAGCATAGAAAACGCTATAGTTCCCCTTATCCCAGGGGTTACAATCGACCTACCAGTTTTCATGTACCTGTTATTGCCGCTATTATTTATAGTGACGACTCACGAGTTTGCTCATGGCATTTCTGCTAGTATTGATGGGGTAGAAATTAAATCAACCGGTGTACTCGGAGCTGGTTTGTTTTTTTTAGTTGGATTTGGCGCTTTTGTAGAAGTTGATGAGAGAACATTAAGATCGTCGAAATTTAAAAGAAACACTCGGTTTAGAATAGCTGCTGCAGGAACATATGTGAATGCTATAACTGCAGGTGTAGCGTTCCTATTAATATTAAGTTTTCCAGCTATAGTTTCTCCTTTCTATGTACAAACGGTTCAAATTAATAGTGTGTTAACACCTCAAGAGGGAGGTTTTAATTACGGAAATCTTGAGAGTGGAGATGCTATAGTTGCAATCAAACGTCAAAACGATCCTGATAGCGAATTTTTAAACCTTGATTTATCTCAGAACATTAGTCTTACTTCAATACTGAGTAATTCTACTAGCGTTAAATTCGCAATAGGAGAAAATCTAACTTTTAGTACTTACAATCCATCTAGCGATTCCTACTCCAAGAAAAATGTTACTGTGGGTCCTCGATATGATATAGGAATCCGTTATGCGTATATTCCAAATGGTACTGGGTTAATAATTACTTATAATTTCTCGATTAGTACTAAAACAAACATATTAATATCCAAAGTGAACGGAACAGCTATTAATACATCAAACGGCGATACTTTAGAACTGTTGCTAACTGACTTTAATCTAAAAGCTATAAACCTTACAACAGACTCAGGAAAAGATTACATTTTAGATGTAGAAATTGTTGGCGTTTTCATTGGTGTTCAAAGTAATTCTTATTGGATGCATAAAAATGACATTGCAAAATTTTTTACGAGTAATTGGCCAGATTTCCTAATCAGAGAGCTTGTATGGCTTTTTATTATATCTTTTAGTATAACCCTGTTTAATATGATGCCCCTACCTATTTTTGACGGGGATAGATTCCTAAAAGAATTAATTGATTGGATATTTGGCGAAGACTATAAATCTAAAAAGAAAAAGATTGATAGATTAATTTATAAAGGAACTGATACGGAGTGCAAATTAACAGAATATCGGGTTGAAAATGTAGAATACGTTAAAATTCTTTTGAAGGAGGATAATAAGAGCGAACAAAATGGTGAAGTCCTCTTGGGAAAAGACAATTATGAATTAGTAGACTCAATAGGAGACGGATATAAAGATACTGTATCCGTGAAACTTCCTAAAACTACGAAACTAAAAAAAAATTCAGTCTTTGAGGTTTCTTTCGAATACTTGTACGATGATAAACGAAAAATTAAAAGGATTGTTTTAAATGCGGTAAGATTTGTAGCGCTAGGTCTCATTCTTGGGAACTTCGTGCTATCATTTTCGATATTTGGATTTAATCTTTTTGGGTTTTAATTATATCGCTGATGTGATTTTCATAAACAATTTTGATAGCTCCTATAATGTTTTTCTGAAAACTGGTACCTGCGACTATTGCAGTAAAAATTCGCTGGTAGTTCACAGAAAATATTCTGGCGAATTAATATGCACTAATTGTTTTACGAAAAGAATTGAGAAAAATATTTACCAGACAATATCTAAATATAAAATGCTAAAACCAAAAGATAAAATCGTAGTGGGTATCTCTGGTGGAAAAGATTCTCTTTCTTTACTATATAACCTTAAGCAAATTCAAGCAAATAGTTATCATTCGAATCCCATAATAGCAATAACTATCGATGAAGGGATTAGAGATTATAGAAGTAATAGCACAAAGAACGCAATTGAATTCTGTAAGCAACATAAAATAGAACATAAAATTATTTCGTTTAAAGAGAAAACCGGTAAAACTTTAGATGAGATAGTAGAATTGAAAAAGAGGGCATCTAAAAATACATATGCTTGCAATTTTTGTGCTACTCTTAGAAGAAGAATATTAAACGAAACCGCAAAAAATTTAGGCGCTGATGTCCTCGCAATGGGTCATAATTTAACAGACATAGCAGAAACTTATTTAATGAATATTCTTTTTAAAAGATTTAAGCTTATTGCTAAGCAGTATCTTTTTAAAGAAGAAAATAAAGAAATAAAGAAATATTTCGTTAGGCGAATCACTCCGCTAATGAAAATCCCAGAAGAAGAAATATTCCTCTACGCTAACTTGAAAAAAATCAATTATTATCCTTCCCATTGCCCATATAGAGAGGAAGATCCAATTTTAAGGAAACGTGTTCTAGAATTCATTCAAGAATGCAAAAAATTCAGCCCCGAAATAGAATTCAATTTATTGAACGGATTTTTGGAGACATCTGAAATTTTTTCTAAACATTACATACAAGAATCCTATAATTCCTGTAAAAAATGTGGGTATCCGTGTGGTAAAATAAATATCTGTTTATACTGTAAATATCTAAGTGAGTTTTTTATCTAGTCTCATTTGATGAGCTGCTCGCCAAATATTTTCAAATTGTCATATTCTCTGATTTCTCCCCTAAAAAGCGGAATTTCGATTAATTCCTTTCCGAGTTTATCTCTAAAGACTTTCTGAATTTTAAGCAAATTACTTGCTTGCATCTTTCTTCTTGATTGGCAAAAATCACATAAATCTTCCTCATCTAGATATAATTGGTTCACGACAATATTTGAAATAGGAATATTATATTTTAATAATTCGTTTAAAAGGCGCCCCGTCTCTGAAATAGCCATTTCTTCTGCTATCATTACTACAACAAACGAATTTATCATAGGGTTAGTAAGATCATCTCGTGCTCTAATGATTGAATCTTTTAGTCTCTCTAAAACTTCCAATGAATTATCCTTTTTTTTTTCCCCACTTGTAAAAAGACTCTTCATCATTCCCATAAGATTTCCTAATTTTAATCTCAACTTCAATAGTTTACCTATCCAGCCTGATAATGTTTCTGGAAGGCTTAAAAATCTCAGAGTATGACCCGTTGGTGCAGTGTCAAATATAACTAAATCGTAATCGTGATCGGTCTCTATAAATTCTAAAACCTTTAACAATGCGAAAACTTCGTCTATCCCCGGAGGGCTCATCGAGGTAATATCTTGTAAATCTTCCATCATTGGCAATTCACCCATTATATCTGGTATTTCCATTCGTTCTACCGGGCTCATGCCAGTTAAACCTTTATATTCTGACATATCCGCTTTAGGGTCTATTTCTAAAGCAGTTAAGCCTTCTACACCAGGTATTTTTGTTGGTTCTCCGGGAGGAAGTGCTATCCCGAGACTGTCTCCTAAAGAATGAGCAGGATCGGTACTGATAATTAAAGTGTTTCTTCCGTGCTCTGCTGCCCATATCGCAGAGCTTGAAGCGCAGGTTGTTTTCCCGACACCTCCCTTCCCACCAAACATTATTATTTTTAATTTTAATAACATTTCAGATAAGTTCATATTATTCCACAATAATTCTTCTAGTTTATTTCTGCAATACTCTTACATTTTTTTAATGAAGCTCATAAAATAAAAACTATAAAATTTACTCTAATAAGTTAATTTGAATCGAAGAATCGCGACTATTCCACCGAAAGTACTATATAACATTTCTCCTTCCTCGGTATCCGGAGAAATTATAATTATTTCAGTTCCCATGGTTTCTGCGATGGAACCAAGCTCTTCAATAATTAGGACAGCACTGCTTACATTGAAGGTGTTAGAACCGCAATCAGGGCATCTTTCATCCTGAATAGACAATTCTAATTTATTCCTTTCCCGCTCCCGTGCTGTTCTAGATTCTTTATAATTACAATTGGAACAAGTGATATTTACATGATAGGTATCTAATTTTTCAGAAAGAATTAATTTAGCTACAGCACCCATATTTAAAGCTTTTTGCACTTCCTCAAGACCGTATGCGACTAAACCAGTATCGTTTGAAACTGCATTTAGAAATGTTTGCATTACTTGTTTTTCTCTAACGTACTTTACGTTAGCTATTTGATCTTTAATTTTTTCTATCAACGCACGGATTCCCTCAATTCCACCATAACCAAGATCAACAACATCCAAAATTTTGTCTCGTAATCGATAATCTAAACTTTCGTCGTTTACAAATTTTTCTTTAGAATGCCCAGGTCCTCCTATGAAAATTCCTTGTAAGTCCTCCATGCCTAAAAATAATTTGTTGACTTCATCAGAGATTCTTCTGTAAAACCTGGTTTCTGCTTCTTCCATTTGCCGTTCAAATCTTTTCTGAGACTGACCTCCAGCTTTATGCTTACCATGAACCCCTGAAGTAAAATCCCTCACTATTTCCACATGGTTTCCTCTTAAATATCCTACAGCAGACTCTTTTCTTCCTATACAAAGTAATCCATAAGTTTCCTTTGTTTCGAGCATATCTTCTAACGGCCATAATAGAAACTCACTTGCACAATGATATCTAAAGGTTAGAACTTTTTCAGGAGGATTTACAATATATAATTCATTCCTCTCTGTCCCAGGAGTATTATTTTGCGGGATCGCGCCAGAGAACATAACTAAGCCATTCTCAGGAATTACTGTAATGTTTTTCAACTGACCTAATAGACTTGAAATGCTTTCTAAAACATTTTTCCGCGTTAATTTTGACTTAATATTCTGACTTTCGCTTACTTCATTCTTAAGGTGATTTGTAACATCAGAGATTTTTCGATCGTGAGGAATATACAATGAAACTAACTCCGTGTGAAAGCCCTTCTTCTCCTTTAGCTGTTTAAGTAACCTCTTTGTTTGATATATTCGTAAATCATTACTTTTTCTCTCTTCGGGTAAAGCCATAAGAATCAACAAAAATTAAAAAGATCCAAAAGATTAATAGTTTTTCTTTATTTCAAACTCTATAAACAACGATATATGTAAAACCTTTAAATTATGACACCTAATAATGACCAAGATCCCAAAATCCCTATAGATCATCCCCGTTATGAAAGTTTAAAATATAGGCACAAGATAATTGAGGGAATGAAAACATTAGTTGTTGCTGAAGCGGGTTTAATCGCTCATGGTAGAGGAGAATGTTTTGATTACATGTTAGGGGAAAAAACCAATGAGACAGCAAAGGAAGCTATTAAAGCAGCTATTGCCTTGCTTCTTACAGCAACACACGCCATTATTAGCGTCAATGGGAACACTGCAGCTTTATGCCCAAATGAGTTGGTAGAACTATCAAAGATTATAAATGCACCACTTGAAATTAACTTATTTTATAGAAAAAAAGGAAGAATTGAAGCAATTAAGAACATTTTACAGGGTGCGGGAGCTAAAAAGATTTTGGGGCTCGACGAACAAATTATGGTCGAAATAGATGAATTATCTAGCAATAGAAGAAATGTAGATCCGAATGGTATAAAAATCGCTGATGTCGTATTCGTCCCCCTAGAAGACGGAGATAGAACCGAAGCTTTAAAAAAAATTGGGAAAAAAGTTGTCGCAGTTGATTTAAACCCAATAAGTAGAACTTCCTTATGGGCTGACATTACAATCGTAGATAATATTATAAGGGCACTGCCGGAAATGATTAAAATTGCGAAGAAATTAAAAGACGCCGATGAAAAAGAATTGAAAAAAATTATAGAAAGGTTTGATAATAAAAAAAATATTCAATTGACTCTAGACACAATAATTAAATACACAAAAAAAAAAAAAAACGCTTTTATAAAATTAAGAAACAGCATTTAAAGCTTTTAATTAATTAAAAAAGCTTAAAAAGTTCTAAAATAATATTTATTTAGCAACTATTTAATGTTTAAAGAACAATATCTTGGGCTCTTATAATTATGGGTACAGAAAAAGATACGCAGATCAATTCCTCCGGCAATTTCAGCAATACTAATCCTATTGTTGTAAGAAGATGTACTTTAGAGGATCTAGAAGGCGTCATCGAAGTAAACGAAGAAGAATTACCAGAAGACTATCCCTATTTTTTTTATAAAAGTATCTTAGATAATTATCCTGAGTCATTCCTCGTAGCGTGTAATAGTAATGAAGAAATTATTGGATACGTAATGTGGAGAGTTGAAAGAACCCCCGCAATTACTAGTCTGAAATTAAAAAATAATGGACATTTAGTGTCTATTGCAGTCTCAAAAAACTATAAGCGGTTAGGAATTGCTATAACGCTGTTATCTCACTCTATGAAAAAAATAAAAAAATACAAAATTGACGAGTTTGTGTTAGAAGTAAGGGTCAGTAACTATGAAGCTATTAACCTATACAAAAAATTTAATTTCCAAACTCACAGCATAAAAGAAAAATATTATAGAGACGGGGAAAATGCCTATTACATGATCCTCAACCCATAAATCTCATACTAAAAAGAACTTTCTAACCCTTTAATTAAAGCAGTTAATACCTCATTTGTGACTACTTCTATTCCCAACTTTTTACCAAATTCTACAATTCTACCGTTAATGAAGTCAATTTCAGTAGGCTTTCCCTTTAAAACGTCCTGTAACATTGAGTTTTTGTTGTTACATGTTTTCTTAGCTACAGAATACATTAACTCGACATAATCTCTATTCGATAAATCTATTTGCATCATGTGTGCTACTTCTAAAGCCTCCTTAACCGCTTTTCCCATCATTTTTTTTAAAGAATTTTTTTCTAATAACTGGCCATTTCTTAAGCCTGTAAGAGCACCTATTGCATTAATACCAATATTTACAAAAACTTTTTCCCAAGAACATTTAATAATGTCCTCAACAATCTCTGTCTGCAAACCCCCAGTGCTCAATAGATTTTTTAAATCCATTAAGCTCTCGCCCGCTCTACCGTAATCTTTAACATTATTATTATCTGGTTTTAAATATACAAATCCAATTTTTGTAAAACCTATACCAGTGTGACGCACATGCCCGTGATTCTCTAATAAAGCACCATGAGATGTAATAATTCTTAGAATCTTATCTTCATTGCAATATTCTTTTACTAACGCCTCGTTACCTATACCATTTTGTAGGATTATAACCCAGTTACTTGATTCAATTAAACTCTTAAACTGAATCATTGCTCTTTCTGTATCGTATGCCTTTGTCGTTA
>JAUWZR010000126.1 GCA_030615235.1 Promethearchaeota archaeon | reverse complement strand
ATTATCGTTAAAAAAATATTTTCTGAGATAATATTAAAGTAGTAAACTGTTATCTTAAATAATAAATTAGATAAAAACGATTTATCACCAAACCATCTTCTCGAGAGAAGCCATCCTTTAAACTCGTTAGAATTAAATACTTCTCGGAACAAATTTTTATCAAAAAAATCTCTCATAATTATAATTACTACTCAGTTTTAATTAAAGATACATTTCTCTAAAGTTTTCATGGATATTTTTTTTTATATCCTTAAAGTGTTTAATATTTTTAAAATTTTAAAATGTTTTTCTATTTTAACACACATTTGAAGTATGATTCAATTAATACTAAGGAATTGAAACTAGGTTTCTAAGGATTTTTTCTAAACTAATTAAATCAATCCAAATAGATTTATAGTTATTCTTTCTTAATTTTGTTATATATTACAAAATTATAACATCGTTATTATGACCGAACAACAAATTCACTTTCCCATTATATTCCATTTTCATCAACCGGTTGATCAAAAGGGTTTCATTTATGAAGATGTCTATCAGCAATCATATATGCCTCTTATCGACAATATATTCCATTTTAAGGAGATTAAATTCACGCTGCATTTTTCTGGGAATTTATTAGAATGGTTTCTTGAGAACAAGCCAGATTTTATTGACAGAATAAAAGTTATGGCAAAAAGAGGACAAATCGAGATTATTGGAGGGGGGTATTATGAGCCCATATTCGCAATTATCCCTTATCGCGATAGAATAGCTCAAATGAAAAAGCTATCTGATTTAATTAAAAAAGAATTCGGATTAGATGTGAAAGGAGCTTGGTTATCGGAAAGAGTGTGGGAGCCGAATTACCCTTCTTTCCTACATGATGCTGGCTTAAAATATGTGATTGTTGATGATAATCATTTTCGCTCAACAGGTATTACTGAAAAAGAGACATTTTATTCCTATATTACGGAGGATGAAGGAAAGACATTAAGAGTCTTTTCAATTAATGAGTATTTGAGGTATATGGCTCCTTGGAAGCCTACATATATGTCGATTGAATATTTGAAAAATGCTGCTGATGAAAAAGGTGATAGGTGCGTTGTATTCATATCTGATGCAGAAAAAATGGGAGCTTGGGCAACTACACACCAAATCTGCTATGTAGAGGGACATGGCCATGAAGAGGGAGACAATGGGAAACCATTTATTCCCGCTTTCTTCGACCAAATAATCAACAATAACTGGATAAAGTCTGTTACGCTTTCGGAATATATGGAAAAATATCCTGCAAGAAGTTTAATATATCTACCAACCGCAAGTTACGATAAAATGGAAGAATACGCTTTACCAACTAAGGAAAGGAAAGCTTTTACCAAGATTAGAGATAATCTAAGGTGGGATCCTGAAAAGCAAGACGAATATCTATTCTTGAAAGGAGGCTTCTGGAGATATTACTTAGTGAAATATCCCGAGTCAAATAATATGCATAAGAAAATGCTCCATGTTAGAGATAAACTCGTTCGTGTTGAAAACAATTTAGACAAGGTGGTGGGGCAAGAAAGTAGAAATAAAGCAAACAAATTAATAAAAGATGCTTGGACAGAAATATATAAATCACAATGCAACGATTGCTATTGGCACGGCTTATTTGGTGGCGTCTATTTACAATTTTTACGGTTTTCCGTTTATACTCACCTCATCAATTCTGAAATCATCATTGACAATTTGAATACGAAGTTCCTTTCCTTAGAAAATAAGTATATCTCAGTTACGCCTTTAGACTTCAATAAAGATAGTAGAATGGATATCATAATTGAATCTGATCTTTTAAATATTTATATTAATCCCTCGGACGGGGGTACCATTTTTGAGATAGACTATAAACCAAAATCTTATAACCTTTTAAATACATTAACCCGGTGGCCTGAAGCGTATCATGATGACGAGGATATAGATAAAATCGATAAAGATAAAATAATGGTTGATAGGTTTAAGAGAAATATGTTAAGAGTAAGATTTTATCATAACGACGATACAATCAAAGCTATCGAAGCAGACCAATATAGAGAATATGGATCTTTTGTTGATGGTGAATTTATTGTTATTAAAAATGAAAAAAATGGAAAATCCGCCGTTATAGAATTAGAACAAAAAGGAAGTGTAATCATTCCAGGTTCTAATGAATCTTATCCTTGTTCTATCGTTAAGAAAATAAATATTGGGGAAAATCAAATTAAAATAATTATAAAAAGTAAGTTCGAGAAAATACCTGAAAAGGAAGATTTGGTTCAAAAGATCATCACTAATTTAAAATTAGGAATTGACCTTCCTTTCTTTTTTAATGGTGATCCTAATAAATTTCAATGGGAAAGTAACCAATTGCCTCTTTTAAACGAGTCAAAAAATGACCTAATTAAACCTTTTCAATATACAGGAAGCCATTTTAAAGCCCAAGATTTAACTTATAATTTAAACCTAGAATATTCAATAAAAAGCGAAACAAAGGCAGCTACTGAATTAATAGAAATACTAAAATTTCCGATTGTCGCATACGCATTCACTGATGAAGGTTATAAAACTATTTACCAAGGTATAAATGTGATACCTCAGTTTAAACTTAGGAAAGAACTGGAGATCGAAATAGAAATTAATATCTATTAGTTTTTTTGGCTAATAAATTACAAATATGAATAATTTACCGCTAATTTCGTCGGTTTTAAATAGTTTTAAATATATTAACGGAGAAATATGGATTATAGCATCAAAAAAATTTAAAAACAGTTTGATAATGAAAAATTTTAGTAAAACAGAAAAACAGAATGGCTACGCATTTACATCTAAATCTGTAAAGCAACATATTGAAAATAACGAATTTATTAAAAATATTCGAAAAAAATTGTTGGAAGAACGCATTAAGAAAACTTTTCCTAAATAAATTAAGCATTTTGTAACAAAGTAAGAACTCTAAAATGCTTTTATTACCTTTAAGTCCAAATAGCGAAAATTCTACTCGATGCGAGTAAAATTTCCTTAAAGATTCGTATCCATCCTTGTTATACTCTTTATATTGTCGTTAATTTTTAAACTGGTTTTTGGCGTTGATTTTAATGACGAAACTCTTGATAAAAATCGTAAATTCGTTAGCTATCTAAGTGAAAAGGCTAAAGAAAAACGAAAAGAAAACAATAATAGTAGTTATAGGTAAATAGAGATGGTTAGTTACTCCGGAAATCCCCATTCTCCTATCAAAGGAACGAACCTAACACCAGTAACTCTCTTATAATCGAATTTATTTTCTTTTTTAGAAATTACGTAAAGATCCTGACCCCATTCTTTTGAACCTGCGGGAATACAGAGAATCCCTCCATTTTTTAATTGTTCTTTTAAGGGGGGAGGCACATTCTTTGGTGAGGAAGCGGTGACTAATATTTTGTCATATGGAGCTTTTTCTGGATAACCTAACGTACCGTCCCCGCGAATAACCGTAACAACATCTCCGTAACCGGTATTAATTAAACTTTCTTCAGCTTTATCTGCTAACTCTTGGTGTCTTTCTATTGTATACACATGTCCAGGATTTTTAGAATATTTTGGTGCTACAAGCTCAGCACATAAGGCAGCGTGGTAGCCCGAACCGGTTCCAATTTCAAGGACTTTTTCTCCCTTGGTAAGTTCTAAAAGTTCACACATCATCGCGTTCATGTGTGGAGCACTAATTGTTTGCCCCATTCCTATTGAAAGTGGAGAATCTATATATGCAGATTCTATAGCACCTTTCGGTAAAAATTTATGTCTTGGAACCTTTAACATAGCCTTGATTACATTGGGCTTAGTTAAAAAGTCCCTCTTTGTAAGCCTTTCTACTAATTTAATCCTCTTTTCTTTGTAATCCATCTAATAATTCAACCTACACGGGCTAAATATAAACGATTGTTCATTTAGACCATTTGACTTATGTTTGATATATAATATAAATTTTATCATCTCTCTGAACCTTATTACTTAAACGCAGATTCACTTTAAAAGGATTATCGTATCTTTTTTTATATATATTTTGAATTTTTTCTCCTTTAAAGCCCATGTGCTTAATTTTTTGATGATGATATGATTCATTACCTATTACTATTATCTCATCTCCAATTTTTAAGTTAAATTCCTTGATTTCAATCAGTATATTTGCTGTCATGCTGTTTGTATTAAAAGATAAAACTTTTCCAAGATAATGTTTTCTGTAAGGAGAGATGTTTCCTCTCCTTTCTAATTCCACATCTTCAATAGTTGGACGGTGAAAATAAAATCCTGTGTGAAATCCGCGATTATATACTTTACTTAATCTTTCTAACCAATCTTGAACCTTCTCTTTTGTGAAAGTACCATTAAAATAACTATCAATTGCTTCTCGATAACAAGCAGTTACCGTTTCAATGTAAAGCGGATCTTTCATTCTACCTTCAATTTTAAAAGCGTCTATATTAGCATTTATTAATTTTGGAATGTGTTCTATCATACAGAGGTCTTTTGTATTCAAGAACATCTGTCCATTATATATAAATTCGTTGCTTTCATCGTCAATTACCCTCCATTCTCTCCTACATGGTTGGACACAGTTACCTCGATTTGCTGAGAATTCTTCAGAATCACAAATTGTTGCAGATAGATAACATCGACCAGAAATTGAGGTACACATAGAACCATGAACAAAACATTCAATTTGAGCTTTATTTAGATGGTGCTTAATAAGTTTTATTTGATTAAGCGATAATTCCCTCGCTAAAATGATCCTTTCTGCCCCTAAGGTTTCATAGAATTTTGCAGATTCTACATTAGATACATTTGCTTGAGTTGAGATATGAAACTTTAATTTCTCAAGATTAGCGAATTTGATTACAGCTACATCATGGGCAATCAAAGCGTCGATTCCTGCTTTTTTAGCATTTGATATTAGTCTTTCTAAATCTTGAAGCTCAGAATCGTATATTAAGATATTAGTTGCTAAATATGCTTTCAATGGTGGTTTTTGATGATGACAGAATTTTACGATCTCTTTAAGTTCACCTCTTTCGAAATTTTTAGCTTTAGCTCTCATATTATATTTCTTAACGCCAAAATAAATAGCATCAGCTAATCCAGCAACATTTCTTAAAGAAGTCCAATCTTGTGCGGGCGCAAGTAATTCTGGCTTTTTTAACGGCTTTTTTGCCATGATAATTGAAATTTTCTATTGTTCCTTCTATTGAAAAATAACAGTCTTCGTATTAAAATAATATCTCTTTTTTACATTAATTGTTTTTTGATATGCTTTTCTAATGTAGTAGCAATTATTAGCCCTAAAAATTGAGAAAAACTAAACGAAAATAAATTTAATAACGAATCTCTTTTATATTCTAAGAATAAGTGAGAAAGTTTATACATCAAATATTTAAATAGATGATATTATATTACATTTAAAAAGACTTAAGGAATTTGTTGTTCGTTTATTACGAAATTAAAAATCTTAGCTTAAATTTTTTAGGGGATTTTATCTCTAAGAAAATAATTTAAAAAGATATTACAATTAATATAGAAAGTTTGTGGTTTAGTGTTGAGAAAAATAAAAGTGTCAATCATTATCACTATGATGTTGCTAGTTTTTTTACTGGGGCTAAATTTACGCCTAAATGACGCTAACGCTCAAAGTAATGGAGATTCTTTAGTTATTAATGTTAATTATAGCATTCTTGAATTCTCAAACTTCTCTACTTTGCAAACTAATACTGATCACATTAACATAAGTCTCCCGAGTACGAAATGGAATATTACCAATTTAGAACTTAGCTTCACCGATATTAAATTAGGAGAAGAACTTAAATCAATTGAAGAAGGAGGGTCAAGCTTTAAATCAATATATAAAAATATGAAGGGTTATGGGGTTCAACTCAACATCACAGAAGATATTACGCTCTTAGGAGTTCAAATTTATGGGTATTTGGAATTGGAACCAGAAAGCTCTGTGTATGTACAAATTAATGGATATGACCAAGGAAACGATTGGCCGAATAATACGGTATATGGTGAACCAATACAAATTAACATATCAAGCATTCCCAATTGGTACCTTCAATCGTTTCCAGAACCAATACCTCTTTCGAAAGGAAGTTATTACTTGGTAATTAATGGTTCTGCATATGTGCCAAGTGATAATTCCAAACATAATTGGTTTTTAAACGAGGATGATTCAATCCATACAAACCTGTATACATCTAAATACGATGGTAGCGTTTGGTCCATTGAAGATCTGGGTAAACCATTTAGGCATAAATTAATACAAAGAACCGAACAATCATATAATCCGGAAGCTATTAATATGACTCTAGAAGTCGATGGTAACATCTATAATATAACTGATGATTTACCTGGAACCGGAAAAGTGGTAATATCTAATATTAACCTACCTCTAAATCTAATTGATTTAATTTTCCCGGTTAATCATAACCAATCTATTGAATTGATGTTTAATGTGAGTCTCAATCTCGAATTAGAAAACTACTTAGCTTCTCCGGGAACTATTCAGATATCAGAAACCCACGATAACTTTTGGAGTGTTACTCCTACAATCGATCCAGAATTTTCCAATTATTCCGTGAAATTTAACTTTCCTCATAATTGGATTGATGTTAATGTGTTAAGGAATGATGTTAATAATATCACTAGTTTAATCGAAGTTAATTATATTGAAAATTATATCTATATCGCTAACAATTTTATTTCAGAAGGTGATTTATGGGAAATAACCGCTCGTTCATCGAAAATTGATTTTGATCTTGGTATAAGCAGAATAGAGTTTTATGTAGGTCAAGAATTAAAATTTTTTATTTCAGAGCCCATGTTGAATGGAGATTATACATTTATTCTAAACGACCCCTTTCAAGATAAAATTTACACAAGTAACATATCTATAAATTCACCTTCAGACTCAAATTCGTTTACTTACATTATCCCATCAAGTGCTTTAGACGGAGATTATAAAGCATTTGTTTATTGGTTTAACGGTACTGATGCGGGCATAGTAACTCAAGTTTTCACAGTAATTTTGCCATTTGCAATCGACTGGACTTTAGTAATTGGTATAGTAGTTATAGTGGGATTAGGATCAGCGGTAACAGCTTCATCAATTATACTTACTAAGAAAAATAAAAGAAAAAAACTTGCAGCAAAAGAAAAAACTATCAATAAGTTTATGGATATCTTGAATTTAAAATATACAATTGTTATTGAAAAGAAATCTTCCCTGAGTGTGTATGATAAGGCTTTTACTGAAAAAAAATTCGATTCTACACTAATTTCAGGATTTTTAGAAGCAATCCGCGCTTTTGGATTAGATATATCAGGGTCAGAAGAACGCTCACAAACAGTTAAACTCGAATATCAAAACTCAAAAATCTTAATG
>JAUWZR010000186.1 GCA_030615235.1 Promethearchaeota archaeon | reverse complement strand
AATTAGTAGATAAAAATAAGTGGAATGAAAGGATTAAGATTCTTAATAAATCCACTAATGAATATGCTCGCAATACTAAAAATAAGTTTAATTTAATTATATTAAATCAAGTTCTTCATGAGATGAATCCAAACGAAAAATTTAGGAGACAACTTTTCAAGGATTTGTATTTGCTGTTAGATGATAAGGGAATTTTACTTGTAGGAGAAAGTATGGTTCCCGATACTTTTGCTCCCAAGGAACCATTTAAACTATTTGATATTACACATAAGTTTTCTGAAGCAGGTTCATCATGTTTTTACAATGAAAAAACTTTTAAAACATTTATAGATTCAACACCATTTACAAAAACGGAATTTATAAAAGAAAGGGGAATAAAATTCTGGGTAATAAGAAAATAGATTTTAATTCCAATTAACCGCTTTCATTGTAATTCCCTAATTTTAAAATTTGAATCCATAGCAGGTAACTTTTAACCAAATAAGATAATGTTAGGTTTATCATTAATAAAACATTTTTAAGAACTAAGAGAAATTTATCTAATTATAACAATTACTAAAGAAATAATAAAAATGACATTAAAAACCCCAGATGAGTATTTTAAAAGCATCCAACGACCTGTTAATCTGTATATGTTCGGTGAAAAGGTCGAAGAATTTTGGAATCATCCAATCATTAAACCATCGATAAACACCGTTATGAAGATTTATGAATTAGCTCAGATAGACGAATATAAGGAATTGATGACAACAAAATCTCATTTAACTGGTGAATTAATAAATCGATTTTCTCACATCCACCAATCAACAGAAGATTTGATAAAAAAAGTTAAAATGCAGCGATTGTTAGGGCAACACACTGCTTGTTGCTTCCAAAGATGTGTGGGTTTCGACACAGCAAATTCTTTATATAGCGTTACGTACGAAATGGATAAAAAATATAGCACAGATTACCATTCGCGATTCAAGAAGTATTGGATAGAAGTTCAAAGGGAAGATCTCATGGTTGATGGTGCTATGACAGATACAAAAGGAGATAGAAGTAAAAGACCAAAGGATCAGTCAGATCCCGATGCATTTTTGCATATTGTTGATACTAGTGATGATGGAATAGTCGTTCGAGGAGCTAAAGTACATCAAACTGGATTCTTAAACTCTCACCGAGCGATAATTATGCCTACTCTCTCTTTGAGATCCGGTGAAGAACAATACGCAGTAAGCTTTGGAATCGATACTACCGAAAAAGGAATAACGATGATATATGGTAGACAATCCTGTGATACAAGAAAAATGGAGCCCGGTGAGTTAGATATTGGTAACTTTAAATTTGGTGGTCAAGAAATTTTCGTGGTTTTTGATAATGTGTTCGTGCCAAATGAAAATATTTTTATGAACGGTGAAATTGAGTTCTCAGGAGAATTAGTTAATCGATTTGCTGGTTTCCATAGACAATCCTATGGGGGATGCAAGGTGGGGGTAGGGGATGTGCTAATTGGAGCCACTGCTCTTATATCTGAGTATAATGGAACGGAAAAAGCGTCACATGTAAGAGATAAATTAGTTGAAATGACTCATCTAAATGAAACGCTCTATAGCTGTGGTATAGCTTGCAGTTCATTAGGTTTCCAAAGAGATTCGGGTAATTACGAAATGGATATGTTACTAGCGAATGTGTGTAAACTAAATGTTACTCGCTTTCCTTACGAAATTGGAAGATTAGCTGAAGATATTGCCGGAGGAATGATATGTACTATGCCCTCTGAAGCAGATCTCAAATCAAAGGAAATAGGATCTTTAATCGAAAAATATTTGACAACTTGTGAAGGAATTTGTGCTGAAGATAGATATAAAGTGCTTCGCTTTATTGAAAATCTCACAATGGGAGTTGCTTCTGTGAGTTACAGGACAGAATCGATGCATGGCGCAGGATCTCCTCAGGCTCAAAGAATCATGATTTCTCGTCAAGCAAATCTAGAAGAAAAGAAGAAATTAGTAAAAAGAATTCTCGATATTGATTCAGAATAGTATTTCCTTACTTTTTTTATACTAATTTAATCGTTGTTAAATCAAATACCCAATTGAATAGAACTGTACTCTTATTTTTACCTATATTCTATAATTCTGAATAAAAAGTTTTAAAACCACGAATACATTATAAAAAAAAATTAACTGTTAACACTAAACTTAAAAGGTGAGTATTTTAGAGCAAAAAAATATATTTGATAATCAGAAGTTTTTAACGGATGGACCTGCAAAAGATCCTATCTACGTTTCAGAGAAGTTTAAGGTGATGCGAATTTCTTTAAAAAAAGGTTTAGAAATCAAACCTCATGACGGATCGCATCCAGTTGTTTTCTTAGTATTGAAAGGAAAGGCTATTTTTCCTACTGCTTCTGGAGGAGTAGAATTAGGTGAAAACGATTACATAGCTTATAGCGAAACTGAATCAAGGGGTATAAAAAGCTTAGAAGATTTGATTGTGTTAGTTATTCGCGACTAAATCGACTTTTTTTTATTTTTATATGTCGTACAAGCTTTGATAAAATCGTAATAAACCTTAGAAGGAGCGTAGGGTCTAGATTTGAATTCTGGATGAAATTGTGTCCCAACCATCCAATGATCTGCTCTATCTAATTCGATACTATTAATAATTTTTCCAGTTTCGTCTCTACTGGATACAATCAAACCCTTCTCTTTAGCTTTTTCGTCAATATATCGCTCTTGGATATGATATCTGTGTCTAAACCTCTCATATATTTCCTTTTGCTGATAAGCATCATAGAGCTTTGTTTTTTCTTTAACAACAATTTTTTGAGCCCCTAAGCGCATTGTTCCACCTTTTTCAGTAACATCTTTTTGGCTTTGTAGGAGATCCACTACAGGATAAGGCGTATCAGGGTTGATTTCTGATGAATTTGCGTCTTTCAATCCCAAATACTTTCTACAAAAAGCAGCAAAGAATAATTGCGCCCCAAAACAGATTCCAAGAAATGGAACTCTGTTTTCCATTGCATACTCCGCAGATTTTATCATGCCTTCAACTGCGCGCTCTCCAAAACCCGGAGTCAATAAAATACCATCACAATCTTTCAATTCTTCTTCAATCTTAGTTTCTTCCGTTATATTAATCATTTTTAGTTCTGTTTTATATCCTTGATGAGCTGCAGCGTGCTCTAAAGCGTCATTAATTGAAATATAGGAATCCGAGATGTTGAAATATTTACCTGGCATTGCAATTCTTACTAATTTATCAGCATTTTTGTACATCTCAACCATTTTCAACCATTCAGAGTAATTATTAACTTCGCTATAGGAGACTAACTTAGCTTTTAAGTCGATGAGTTCACAGAGAAAATCGCCTAATCCTTGCTCCTCAAATAAGATAGGTAATTCATATACAATGTCTATATCCGGATTCGAAATTACTGCGGCTTCTGGAACGTTCGAATAAAGGGAAATTTTTGATTTAATATCTTCAGCGAGAGGCTTCTTACTTCGTCCTATTATAATATCTGGTTGTAATCCCATACTTTGAAGCATTTTAACAGAATGCTGAGTAGGTTTGGATTTTTGTTGGCCAACAGCACGCGAATAGGGAACCAGTGTGACATGGACTAAAGCTGTGCGATTAGGGATTTCTAATTTAATCTGACGAAAAGCTTCTAAAAAGATACTTGACTCTAAATCTCCTACAGTTCCTCCACACTCTATTAATAGTACATCTAAATTCTCACTTCTTGATATTTCCATTAATCTTTCTTTAATTATATTGGTAACATGAGGGATTAATTGCACTGTTTTTCCTAAAAATTTCCCTTTTCTCTCACTTAAAATTGTTGAAAGATATATTTGCCCAGATGTAATGTTATGAGAAGGATGCATCTCAATACCAAGGAACCTTGAATATGTTCCAAAATCTTGATCTATTTCAGAGATTCTATACGATCTTTCGTCTGATCCATGAACAGGTGTAAAGTCCCATACATCTTCAGTTATAAAACATTCGCCATGTTCTACTGGATTAAGCGTTCCAGGATCAACATTAAGGTAAGGATCAATTTTAACTACAGAAATATTAAATCCCCGAAATTGGAGTATTTTTCCCAAACTTGCTGTAGCTACACCTTTTCCAACAGCGGACATCACTCCCCCCGTAATGAATATAAATCGTGTATTATTCTTATTGGCATCTGTCAACTTTATATTACACTTCTCTGGTAGTATCAAAAATAATTATATTTTCATTATAAAAATATTAATTATCAAACACATTTAATAAGAATTTCGAGATTATCTCAAAACTAAATATTATGGTAAAATCGTTAGGTTATAAATAGACTTTTCGATGAAAAGTTTGGATCAGATGTTATATTAAGACCTAATCGTCTTAAACCTGCTTCATCTCCTGGAGTGGGTATATGAGTTGAATGCATTTCACATCCACATAATTCTTTAAGTTTGTCTATGGCTACCTTAGCAGAATGGTTGAAATCAGCACTGATGCTTAAAGCAATTAGAGTTTCTTCAAGATTGAGACTCAATCGTTTGTGATTGAAAATATCCGATTTTAAATAACTAATGGATTCCAAGATATTAGGAGATAGAAGATGAATATTTTTAGGAATACCCGCCAATTCTTTAATTGTATTTAGGATTAAACTTGAAGCCGCATGCATCAATGGAGAATTGCTACCAGTTATAATTTTTCCATTTGTTAATTGTAATGCAGCTCCAGCAAATACACCTTCGTTCCCTTTCCCTTTATTTTTAGCTACTAGAGAAGCCTGTCGAGCCTCAATTACAACTTTTCGATCAAGTACCGTGAGATTCAGTTCTTTCATCAACAATTCTGCTCTTTGAACAGTCTTCTTATCTGTAATACCCATCGCATATTCACAACTGTATCGTAAATATCTTCTGATGAGTTCCTGTTTTGCGGCTTGTTGCACCAGATCATCATTAATTATAGCAAAACCTGCTTTATTTACGCCCATATCTGTAGGTGATTTATAGACTAATCTGCTATCCATAATTCTTTGCATTATTTTCTTAACCACAGGAAAAAT